>JBGATE010000189.1:0-5464 GCA_044229375.1 Chitinophagaceae bacterium | reverse complement strand
AATAACCATATTCGGCGCCAAAATCCATCAGGATAAGTTCACCATCCTTACATTCCTGGTCATTGCTCACATAGTGCAGGGTGCGGGCCCTGTCGCCGCTGGCGATAATACTTCCGTAAGCTTCACCATTGGCACGCTGGCTTAAAAAAGAGTGCAGGATCTCCGCTTCGATCTCGTATTCCATCACACCGGGTTTGATGAATTTCAACAGCCGGCGAAATGTATTTTCCGTGATATCAATCGCTTTTTGGATCACTTCCACTTCGTAGGCTGTCTTGATAGCCCGGAGTTCCTTCATCAGTTTGGCCGCCCGCAGGTAATGATGAAGCGGGTAACGGCTTTGCATTTCATCGATGAAGCGGTAATCCCTTGATCGCAACAGGCTGTCCTTACGGTCGTTCTCGTTACTGTCGAGATAGATATTATCTGCGAGATGGATCCAGGGTTGCAGCAAAGCGTCCAGGCTGTCGAGCCAGACAATGGTCTGCATCCCGCTGATGGCCCGGGCCTCGTTGACACGCAGTCTTTTCCCATTCCATTTTTCCTTGAGTTCATTGGGTCTCACCAGCACCAGCACTTCCCGGTATTTCGGATCGGGATTATCAGGAAAGAGTATGACCATACTGTCCTCCTGGGTAATACCGCTGAGCCAGAATACATCCGTATTCTGTTTAAAACGGTAAAGGGCATCGCCGTTACTGGGCACTTCATCATTGCTGACAAAAATGGCGATCGAGTTGCGGTGCATTTTGCTGATAAAGCGCTCCCGGTTCTTTACAAAAAGTTCGGGGTTGAGGGGCAAATATTTCATAAGCAAAGGTTGTAGAGGAGGTAAAATGATTTATGACTAAATACGGTTAAAGATAATGAGCAAACCTGTTAGCCAATTATCGTTTATCACATTTAGGGGAAAAGAAGCCTGTTTTGAAAGATTTTCAACGCTATTCCCCTATTTTTTAATTCTTTATAATCAAACCGGCTGATGGCCCGGGAAATTCATTCATAATAAAAAAAGAATTCGTTCAATTTTAATGTGTGCCACTAACACTTGTTTGTATATAAATCCGAATGTCACTTACCTTTGTGCCCTCAACAAACTTCGATTGCTTTATGTCAGCACCCGTAGTCATACTACCTAAGAAAACCCTTTTGCAGCTTGGTTTAAAAAACACCGAAACCATTCATTACCAATTATCCCCCGAAGAGCTTGTACAGGACTCCCTCCGCATTGGCGAAGGGGTGCTCAATGATTCCGGCGCACTGGTGATCCGCACGGGCGAATTTACCGGCCGCTCCCCGAAGGATAAATTCACCGTAAAAGATGAGTTCACGGCCGATTCTGTTCACTGGAACGAATTCAATATTCCCATCGAACCCAAATATTTCGACATCATTTACAAAAAAGCGATCGACTACCTCGATCAGCTTCCGGAAATCTGGATACGTGACTGTTATGCCTGTGCCGATCCCCGCTACCGGCTCAATGTAAGATGCATCAATGAAAAACCCTGGAATAATTTGTTTGCCTATAATATGTTCCTGCGCCCCACTGAAGAGGAACTGGAAAATTTTGACCCTACGTGGCATGTGATCTCCGTACCGGGCCTCCGGCTGGATCCCAAAGAATGCGGAACCCGTCAGCACAACGCGGCCGTGGTTTCCTTCAAACATAAAACGATCGTTATCGCCGGTACCGGTTATACCGGGGAAACCAAGAAAGGCATCTTCACCATCCTCAATTATATTCTTCCCCATGAAAAAAATGTGCTGAGCATGCATTGCAGCGCCAATATGGGAAAGGACGGCGACACCGCCATTTTCTTTGGCCTCAGCGGTACCGGCAAAACCACCCTCAGCGCCGATCCGAACCGCAAACTGATCGGGGATGATGAGCATGGCTGGACCGCGGACAATATTTTTAATTTTGAAGGTGGCTGCTATGCCAAGACCATTCACCTCACGGTAGAAAAGGAACCGGAGATCTACAACGCCATACGCCCGGGCGCCCTGGTGGAAAATGTCACTTTCTATCCCGGCACGAACAAGATCAATTTCGAAGACGCCAGCATAACCGAGAACACCAGGGTCTCCTACCCGCTGAACTTTATCAGCAATGCGCAGGAACCTTCCATTGGCAACCTGCCGAAAAACATTTTCTTCCTCACCTGCGATGCCTATGGTATCCTGCCACCCGTATCCAGGCTAACACCCGGACAGGCCATGTACCAGTTCATTTCAGGTTATACGGCCAAAGTGGCCGGTACGGAAGCGGATGTAACAGAGCCCAAACCTACGTTCAGCGCCTGTCTTGGTGCCCCCTTCCTCCCCTTACACCCCGGCAAATATGCACAGATGCTGGGTGATAAGATGCAGGAGAATAAAGTACACGTTTGGCTGGTGAATACCGGCTGGACCGGCGGTCCTTACGGTACGGGTCACCGGATGTCGCTGAAATATACCCGCGCCATGATCACCGCAGCGCTGGAGGGTAACCTGGACAATGTTGAATACGAAACACATCCCGTATTCGGCGTGGCCATGCCTGCGTCCTGCCCGGGTGTACCCCCAGAGGTACTGAACCCCCGCAATACATGGGCGGATAAGGCTGCCTATGATGAAAAGGCCAAATACCTCGCAGGCCTGTTCGTGAAAAATTTTGAGAAATACGCCGACGGGGTGTCTGCCGAGATACTGGCAGCCGCACCAAAGGTTTAATGAACAAAAAGGACGGTTTTGATAAACCCCGGTGTTTCAGCCGGGGTTTTATCTTTTTTTAACGCATGCCGGTGCAGCCCTTAAAATTTTTATAGCGACTTTACGTTGTATAATCCGTTCATGAAACACGCGGCGATCAGCATAGCCTTTTTATTGCCTCTTTTTCTCCCGGCCCAGGACCCCGGCGAGGAACTTATTGACTGGAGCGGAAGCCGGCGCCTGACCTGGTCCGATTACAAGGCAAGTCCCGACCGCAACAGTGATGCCGCTGCCTCCACCACCACCTATCTCATGGTTTCCTACAATATCAGCAACAGCGATTTTTCATTCCGGATCGAGTCTAAATTCTCAAGAACCCGTTCCTGGGGCCTTCATAAAACCCCTTATATCCTTGCGCATGAACAGGGCCATTTCGACATTGCCGAAATTTTCGCCCGCAAGTTTTATAAGGATCTGAAGGAATATAAATTCAATAAAAGGACTTACCAGCAGGATCTGAAAAAAATTTACCAGGATATTCTGGATGAAAAGGAGATCATGCAGAATAATTACGACCGGGAAACCAATCACAGCATCAACAGGGAAAACCAGCTGGAATGGCTAAAGAAGATCGAGAAGCTGCTGAAAGAATATGAAGATTACGCCGGTTATCAGAACAGCCCGTAGAGTTCCGCATCCACTTTGCGGATGATCTCCCCGAAATCCTCGTCTTTTTCCGGAAACCGGTTCTTGTCCACATCAATGATCAGCAGTTTGCCCTCCTTGTATTCGTGGATCCATTTGGCGTAATATTCATTCAGCTTTTTAAGGTAATCAAGGCGGATATTTTCCTCGTATTCCCTCCCCCTTTTTTGAATATTGCCCACCAGTGTGGGTACGGAAGCATTCAGGTAGATCAGCAGGTCAGGCGGCTGAACCAGTGTCTTTAATGTCTGAAAGAAGTGGAAGTAGTTATCAAAATCCCTTTTGCTCATCAGTCCCATTTCATGGAGGTTGGGAGCAAAGATGTTGGCGTCTTCGTAAATGGTTCGGTCCTGTATCACAGTCTCGGTTCCCTGCTGGATATCCACCAGTTGTTTCAGACGGCTGTTCAGGAAATAGATCTGCAGGTTGAAACTCCAGCGGGGCATATCCTCGTAGAAATCCATCAGGTAGGGATTGTGGTCCACATCCTCAAAATGCGGGATCCACTTGTAATGCTTGCTCAGCATCTCGGTAAGCGTGGTCTTGCCGGCGCCGATATTTCCCGCTACTGCAATATGTTTGGGTTTGAATTTCGCTTTTGCCATCGTTCGTGAATCAATAAATATTAAAATTATTTTCCGGTTTTATTGGTGGCTTTTTTCCCGGATGCGGCCAGGAAACAAATAAGCGCCAGCGGCAAAGGTACCCACCAGTAATCCCGCAGTTCAGATAAATGAGAGGAATTACCCCCGATGATACGCATGGCCCAGGCGCTTCCAAGGGCTAAAAATCCGACAATCAGCAGGAGGGTATTATTCATTATTATAAGGCAGTTCTTTTAACAGGCCGCGGGAAATAAAAGTAGTCTAATTTACAATACGGGGAAAACCGGTTTAATAATAATTCAGCCCGATGGCTTCCCTTACCAGTTCCATTGTGGCTTTGGCACTTTTTCGGGCCTTTTCGGCTCCCTGTTCCATCACTTTTTTCAGGTATGCCGCATCATTCCGGATGGCTTCGGCCTTTTCCCGGACGGGAGTGATGAACCGCACCATATCCTCGGCCAGTTGTTTCTTCATATCGCCATAACGTATGCTGCAATCATTATAGGCGTCCTCGAATTGCTGCACGGTTTCCGGCCGGCTGACGAGCTTCATGAGCAGGAAGATATTCCCGATATAATCCGGTTTCGCGGAAAAGGGTTCTGTGGGTCCGCTGTCTGTTTTGGCCTTCATCACTTTTTTGCGGATCAGCTCATCATCATCGGAAAGGTATAAAGTGGCATATCGATTCTCGCTCTTGCTCATTTTACCGGCGCCGTCAAGACTGGGCACTTTTACCAGTTCCTCACCAAAATTGAATGCCTTTGGCTCCGGGAATACTTCACCATAGCGATGGTTGAACCGGTTCGCAAAATTCCTCGCCATTTCCAGGTGCTGCTCCTGGTCCTTACCCACCGGTACATACAGCGCCCGGTGCAGGATGATATCAGCGGCTTGCAGCACCGGGTAAGTGAGTAATCCCGCGTTGATATTATCCGGATGCAGCCTTGCCTTGTCTTTGAACGTGGTGGTTTTTTCCAGTTCGCCCTTATAGGCCAGCATATTCAGGTAGAGATAGAGTTCTGCCGTTTCATGAACATGACTCTGGCAATACAGGGCCACTTTATCGGGGTCGAGCCCGCTGGCGATATTTTCTGATAAGACCCGGTAAACATTTTCTTTCAGCTCCTTTGTGTCCGGGTGGGTGGTCAGCGAATGCAGGTCGGCCACCATGAAATAGCAATCAAATTCCTCCTGCATCCGCACATAGTTCCGTACCGCGCCAAAATAGTTCCCCAGGTGCAGGAAACCCGTGGGACGGATGCCGCTCATTACGATTTGTTTCATCCCGTTCATAAGGCGGCGAAGTTAGTAAAATAGTTAGGAGTTCGGAGTTAGGAGCCAGCGTGCTGCTGCGGGGACCGCCTTCAGGCAAAAAAACCAAAAATCCAGTTACCTTTCAAAGGAAACCACCGCCATTCCCCTAAAGGAAGAAAATAAGTGCTTTAAACGACCCCCTCCTA
>JBGATE010000188.1:0-5498 GCA_044229375.1 Chitinophagaceae bacterium | reverse complement strand
AGATCGGCGCCACCTGTTCGCTTTTTGCCTATGACGCGAAGATGAGCGCCTACCTCGAGGCCACCGGCCGGAAAGAAGTGGCCGCGCTGGCAAATGGTGTAAAAGAACATCTTCGCCCGGATGCGGAAGTGTATGCCGAGCCACAAAAATATTATGACCAGTTACTCGAGCTGGACCTGAACACGCTGGAGCCGTATGTGAATGGCCCTTTTACACCCGATCTCGCCACACCTATTTCAAAAATGAAAGAAGCGGTGGAGAAGAACGGCTGGCCCGCCAAACTGGAAGTGGCATTGATCGGAAGCTGCACCAACTCCTCTTACGAAGACATCAGCCGGAGCGCATCCATCGTTAAGGACGCGGTGAGCAAGGGCGTTAAGACAAAATCCGAATTCACCATCACTCCCGGAAGTGAACAGGTTCGTTTTACGATAGAGCGGGATGGGTTTATCAAAGAATTTGAAGATGCCGGTGGTGTAGTGCTGGCGAATGCCTGCGGCCCCTGCATCGGTCAATGGGCCAGGCATATTGATGACCCCAACAGGAAGAACACGATCATCACTTCTTTCAACCGGAATTTCGCGAAACGAAACGACGGGCTGGCATCCACCCACGCATTTGTGGCCTCCCCAGAGATCGTAACGGCACTTGCCATGGCAGGTACCATTGCATTCAACCCGCTTACAGATAAACTTACAAATGAGAAAGGCGAGGAAGTGATGCTGAAAGAACCCACCGGGTTTGAATTGCCTCCCAAAGGATTCGCGGTGGAAGACGCGGGCTACCAGGCTCCGGCCGCCGATGGCAGCGCCGTACAGGTGAAAGTGGCGCTCGATTCAAAGCGTCTTCAGTTGCTCGAACCTTTTTCCGCATGGGAAGGAACCGACCTGGAAGGACTGAAACTCCTGATCAAGGCGAAAGGAAAATGTACCACGGATCATATCTCGATGGCCGGGCCCTGGCTGAAATTCCGCGGGCATCTCGATAATATCAGCAATAATATGCTGATCGGCGCGGTCAATTTCTACAATGAGAAAACGGATTCGGTCAAGAACCAGGTGACGGGTGAATACGGACCCGTTCCCGCCACGGCAAGGGCTTATAAAGCTGCCGGTATTGGCAGTATCGTTGTAGGTGATGAGAATTACGGTGAAGGTTCATCGAGGGAACACGCGGCAATGGAACCAAGGCACCTGGGTGTGAGGGCCATCCTGGTAAGAAGTTTCGCCCGCATACACGAGACCAACCTGAAGAAACAGGGCATGCTGGCGCTAACTTTTGCCAATAAGGAAGATTATGACAAGATCCTTGAAGATGACACTATTTCGATAAAAGGACTGACTTCCTTTGCGCCCGGTAAACCGCTGACCGTTATGCTAAACCATAAAGACGGCAGCAAGGATGAGATACCCGTGAACCACACTTACAATGAACAGCAGATCGAGTGGTTCAGGGCCGGTGGGGCGCTGAATGTGATCAGGGCGCAGTTTGCGGGGTGATTTGGTGAGATTTTTTATGTAAATAAGGTAAATACAGTATATAAAGTTTAAAAAGTAAACAGGGTTTGCGCTACTACCAGGGTATATAAATATTCACGATATCTTATATACTTTATTTACACAATAAAGATTGAACGATAGAAAGATTAAATCTGCGGTTTCATACTATGCAGGATATCCAGGAATTTCTGGATATTATCCATTGAGGCTTTTTTGTGGTCCCTTGCTGCTTCTTTTGACGTACTATCTTTTGTATTCTGGGTTTCATTTTTTTTTGCACTTTCATTGACACGTATTTTGAAGTCCCGGTTTGTTCTGAATAAATTTTCATAATAGAGGAGCGTTTTAAGCTGTTCGTCATTTAACTCGGACCGGAGGGTAGGATCTGTTTTCAGCAGGTTTAAAGTATTCGCATAAGCAGCAATTGCTTTCGGATTTATCGCAGAATCCGGTTTAGCGATCCCGGTGGAATTCCCGGGCACCGGTTGGATACAGGCCGGAAAGTTTCCAGGAAGCATGCTCCAAGAAATTTGTGACCATAGAAAAATGGTAAGAAAGGAGGCCAGCGTAATGAATGAATTCTTCATAACTACTTATTTTGGGTAAATGATAAAGAGCCCGTGGAGTCAATAAAGGTAGATTATATTTGAGACTGTTTACATTTTGCCTGGAGTGAGTACTGTTTCTGATTCAGTATTTCGACCGGTAAGGCGTGAAGACGGAATGGGCCAGAAAGAATATGAAGGATGCAAGGCTTACCGCTTTCACGCTTTCCGGAATTTTTTCAAACTGAGATTATTCATGGAACTGGCATGATCCGGTAAGAAAATATATGAGGTGACAAACTGTGTCAGGCAAAAGGATGACATTTCCCGGATATCAGGCATATAAACAAAGGCCGGCATATTGCCGGCCGTTGCTGTTTCATGGCATTACCGAAGTTGTTACCGTTGAACCGGTTATGATGGTAGCCAGTAACCTGCCTGCGGGAAGTTCACTTGATTTGTAGAATAGTCTGAAAGTGCTGCTGTTCCCTTTCTTCAGGCTGATAATATCCTTTACCCGGCAATTCATACTGGCTGAAGGATCGGCGGCATCAGCAAAGCGGATCTCTTTCAGCACTTTGTCCTGCCCGTCCTTTACGGTCAGCACCCTGTTCTTACCCACTTTGCCGCAATGATGATATTTGATCGTGAGTTCATCATTGGGGGAGCCTTCGTTCAACCGGATGGTCTGCACCGCGTTCATATTATTACCAAACCGCTGCAGGATGAGTTTATTGTTCAGGTACACTTCGAAACCCTCTCCACCCGGTTTTGCGGAGAAGGAAAACAGCGCTGTGCTGATCAGCATCAGGCTGAATGTTTTTGCGATGATTGATCTCATGGTATTAATTTTTGATGATTAAAGAAGCGAATCATATATCATCACAAAAAAAGGACATGCCAGGGCCGGGGAAAAATAGGTTTGATGAGAGGGCGGGGGGGCTTGATGTAATGCAGCCGGCAGTCCGCAGCCGGCAGTTCAGTATTTTTTCTTTTTGGAAAAAAGCCAGATAAGGAACACTACCAGTAGTAGACCGGTAGATCCGTATATGAGATAGCTGAACGGCATATTGATTTCTCCCTCAAATTAAACTTTATTATTTTCATTGCCTTATGCGAAGGATCAGACCCGATGTGGATATCATTATGGATGTGTTAGTGGCAGTGGTGGAGGCCAAGCCCGGATCAGGGTTCGCCCAAAGTCTTTTGCTGCAATACCAGGAAAGGGGAGGGCTGAGCCGGAAACAACTGGAAGGCTTGCATGCCATCGCGCAAAAATTAGGCACCATCCCAACTTCAAAACTTGCCACCCTGGAAGCCATTATCCTGAAGAAGCCTGTAAAAACAAGATCCGCCCTGCCTCCAACGGTTCCATTGTATCAAAAGGATGAGGAAACAGGAAAAATGATAAAGTCCATACTCGACCGGTTCCCTGCTCATAAAAGGGTACTCTTCTTAGAATCGAAATACAATAATAATGAGCCACTTACGCCTGCAGATATCACTGAGCTTCAGAAGTTTGCAAAGCTCCTGAAATAAAAAACTAACTTACACCTGAGGCGGGGCAACCTTAGATTGCCGGGGAACGATATGTCAGGGAAACCTTACACACACTTGCTTTCTGCAGACGAACTTACCTACCATGTTGAGGCCTGTGGCCGAAACAGCAGGGAGAGCCAGAAAATCATTTACGGCTCTTTCTACGGATATGCCATGGCCATTTGCGACCGCTATGCAGGCAACCAGGATGACGCGGTTGAAATACTGAATGACGGGTTCCTGAAGATTTTCAGGGAAATACATCATTATAAGCCTGCTTATTCGGATGTGATCAGTTCTTTCAAAGGGTGGCTAAGGAAGATCATGGTGTACACTTCGATCGATCATTTCCGGAAGAACCAGAAGCACCAGGTGGTGACACAACTCGATCCTATCGTGTACCAGGTGCAGTCGGTAAGCGAGGATGCGCTGGAAAAGATCACGTATGAAGAGATCATCCGGTCCGTGCAGTTGCTGTCGCCGGGTTACCGCACCGTTTTCAACCTGTTTGTGATAGAAGGATGGAGTCATGATGAGATAGCTGAACACCTGGGTATTTCGGCCGGGACCTCCAAGTCCAATCTTTCAAAAGCGCGGAGACAGTTGCAGAAGATATTATACAAAAAAAACGATATACAAATTGCCAGAAATGTTGTCTGAAGATTTTGATAGGAAGATAAAGGAAGCCGCGGATCACCATCATCCTGCTTACGACGAAAAAGCATGGGCGGGGATGAAAAAGCTGCTTGACAGGCATATGCCGGAGGAGAAAGATGACAAACGCCGGTACTTGTTCTTCCTGCTGCTGTTCCTGCTGCTGGGTGGCGGTGCCGCCTGGTACTTTATGGGCCGGAGCGCCGGGGATAAGAAAAAGGAACAGGCAGCAACGGTGCAGGTGCCGGTCAACATCAATGAAAACAAACAGGAACCCGGAAATACCGTGCGCGCGGATGATGAACCCAATGGAAAAAGTAATGAAAAGCCTGCTGAACAGCAAAAGGAAGCCGCTGTTGCTGGTAAAAATAAAATGAAAACCCCCGCTGTTGATAGCCGTGATAAAGCTATCCCCCGGGTAACAGATCCGTCGCCCGCCGATCCGGTACGGACTGCCTCGGCAGACAGAAAGAAAACCAATGCCGAAAGTCAAAAGAACAATAGAAAAGAAAAGATCCCGGATGCGGCGGTAAAGAACAACGTACCGGTAAGTCCTGATACAAAAATGGTGCAAACCGATACCCGGCTTACTAAAGCGCCTCCTGCAGAACCGGTTACCCGGAAGGATGATCCGGCGATCGTTGCCGATGCCGCTGTAGTGGTGGCAGGGAATTCAATAAAAGATCAGGTAGCGCCGGCTGATTCAAAAAAGGAAGAAACGGAAAAGCCCGGCAACGATGACAAGAAGCCGCAGCCTGTTACTACCGTAAAGAAGGAAGAAAAGAAACCGGATGAAAAAGCGGTTGCAGCAAAAACGAAAAAGCCATCCGCAAAAAAGAGTTCATTCTTCTTCTCGGTTTCCGGCGGGCCGGATGTCAGCTTTACCGGGCATGACAAACCCGGCCGAATGCAGTTCGTGGGAGGCGCCGGTATCGGGTTTACGTATAAAGAAAGGTTCACCCTCCGCAGCGGATTTTATTCGGGCAGGAAAGTGTATACATCCTCCCCGGGTGAATATAATCCGCCCGACATTTTCTATACGTATTATCCCAACCTCCAAAAAGTGGAAGCGGATTGCAGAGTGTATGAGATCCCGCTGTCCCTGGGTTATCATTTTGGTCAGCAAAAAAAGCATAGCTGGTTTGCCTCCACCGGGATCTCGACGATCCTGATGAAAAAGGAAACCTATGATTACTATTATAAATATTATCCCACGGGACCCACCGTGCAAAAGGAACATACTTTTGAGAATGAGAACAAG
>JBGATE010000187.1:0-5536 GCA_044229375.1 Chitinophagaceae bacterium | reverse complement strand
AAAGATCCTTATCGGGCTGATGCCGGTTTTTGCACTGGCCGCATTTTTTGAGGGGTTATTCACCCGGTTATACAACGACCTCTCTGTATTGACCACGGCAATCGTCACTTTGTCCGTTTTGTTTGTTTGCTGGTATTTCATCATTTACCCCGTGCGGGTTAGTAAAAAAATGGCCGTAAGGCTGAATGAGGAGGAAGTATAGTTGAAGCAAATCCCGGAAAATAAAATGATGCGGTCATTCCCCTGTTTTGTCCTGCTCGCGGCGGGGTTATTATTATTTACCTATGTATCGGGCGCACAAACCACCGAGGATTCCATTGCCATGTCGATCGGACCCGTGCATGACTCACTGCAGTATGAGGAGGAAGAATATAAAACGACTGACCCGGAAGATGAACGGGAACGATTTCGTGAAAAGGCAGCGGCCGACAGTTTCTCCGTGAAAGAGCGGCAGTTGCCTGCCGGTCATGCCGAAAAGCTGAAAAAGGACAAAGATTTCTGGTATGCGGATGCCGAACTGAAGGAAAAAGAGGAACCAGCGGAGGAACAGGATAGTGTGGAATATGTCCCGCTTGGGCAGCGTAGCTGGGTGCAGACCCTGTTATGGATCATTATCATCGGGGGCTTTGCCGGCGCCATCATGTGGTACCTGGCGGAAAGCAATGTCGGGTTGTTCCGGAAGAAACGTACCGCTACGGGAGCAGGACCGGAAGGGGATGAAATGCCCGGGGATATTTTCGCGATCAACTACCAGAAGGAAATTGATAAGGCGACCGGGCAGGGTAATTACCGGCTCGCGGTGAGGATGATG
The DNA here is from genome assembly GCA_044229375.1 of Chitinophagaceae bacterium. GTDB lineage: Bacteria > Bacteroidota > Bacteroidia > Chitinophagales > Chitinophagaceae > JJ008. The sequence goes on along the minus strand of JBGATE010000187.1, from coordinate 4,725 downwards.
TATCTCCGGCTGCTGAAAGAACTTTCTGAAAAGAACATCATTCAGTATCAGCAGGACCGAACCAACCTTGATTACCTGCTGCAGTTAAACCCAACCCCGCATTATCCTCATTTTTTCCGGCTTACCCGGCACTTTGAGTATAGCTGGTACGGGCATTTTGAGGTGGAGCCGCAGGCGTACCGGGTGATTGCAAAGGAATTCGACCAGTTTGAAAAGGAAATAAGTGTCCATTGAAGAAGGCCGCACCATATATATTTCTTGCCCTTGTCGCAGTAGGTTTGATCGCCCTTTTCTTTACCGGAAGCAACCGGAAAAAGAAATTGGATGAACGGATCACGCTTCGTAAGAAAGACAAGATTCCTTACGGTACGTATGTGGCATTTCAGTCATTACCCGCATTATTTCCCGGGGCTTCGGTATATACCAGCCGGAGGGAGCCCGGTTCCTGGTCCTCCGTTTCAGCCGAAGAAAGCGGGCAATTATTCATTGCTATAACGCCCATGTTCAATGCCGATGAATATGAGATGGAGAAACTGCTTGCTTTTGCGGAGAAAGGCAACGATGTATTCATCAGCACAAGGCTGGTTTCCGGGGATGCGGAGAAAATACTGGAGTGCCGGGTCACGGATTACCGGTTGCCTGAATTCTTTGCTGATGAAAAGGAGAATCTTAGCGGAAGGGGTGATAGCCTTCGGATCGTACTGAAACATCCTCCGTACGCGGAAAGTGCTGTTTACCGGTACCCCGGTCAGCAGTATGATGCAATATTCTCCAGGATCAATGAGCGGGTAACCGATGAACTGGGAAATGATGAAAAGGGCCGGACCAATTTTATTCACCTGCGGGCGGGCAGGGGTAATTTTTACCTGCATCTTGCGCCGCTTGCCTTCAGTAATTATTTCCTGTTACATAAAAAGAACATGACCTATTATGAAAAGGCCCTTTCGGTGATAGATCCGGGTACAAAAAAAATTGTTTGGGATGAGTATTATCTCACTAAAAAGGAAGGAGGGGTGCGGGAAAAAAGGAAAAGCTGGATCAGTGTGCTGTTCCGGTACCCCGGGTTGAAAGCGGCCCTGATCACGGCGCTCCTCACGCTGCTGTTATTCCTGCTGCTGGAAATGCGTCGTAAACAGCGCTATATCCCGGTGGTCGCCAAACCCAGGAATGATTCACTGGATTTTGTAAAAACGATCGGGAGGTTGTATTATGACAAGAGTGACCACCGCAATCTTTGCCGCAAGATGGGCAGCTACTTCCTGGAACATGTGCGCAGCCGGTATAAATTACCTACCGGTTTGCTGGATGATGAGTTCATTAGAAATCTTCAGTTTAAAACAGGCGCCGATGAGGAGGAGCTAAGGAAAATAGTGACATTTATCAAATATGCGGAAGATGCACCGGATGTTTCTGCTGCCGGGGTGACGGAGTTTCATAAATTGCTGGAAACGTTTTATAAGAAAGCATAGCCTTCACCCCCTGCTTCCCTCTTCACGGGGTGGCAGGTGGATGGAGGGAAATCCTCACTTTTCCCAGAACCTTTTCACGGAATGGAGGGGGAGGTTGAAAATGATTAAAATAACAAACATAGATTATGGAAGAAGAACAAATTTTCAGGCCGCGCACCGATCTCACCGAACTCAATGAAGCGGTGATGTCCATCCGCAATGAGATCAAAAAAATAATCGTTGGACAGGATGAAATGGTAAGACTGATCATCACCGCTTTGCTGGCCGATGGTCATGTGCTGATCGAAGGGGTTCCGGGTGTGGCGAAAACACTGACGGCAAAACTGGTGGCGAAGAGTGTGGATGCGGGATTTTCGCGTATCCAGTTCACGCCCGACCTGATGCCTTCGGATGTACTGGGCACGCCGGTTTTCAATCCCAGGGAAGCCCAGTTTGAATTTAAAAAGGGGCCCGTGTTCAGCAATATCGTGCTGGTGGATGAGATCAACCGCGCACCCGCCAAAACACAGTCGGCACTGCTGGAAGTGATGGAAGAAAGGCAGGCCACCATCGACGGAAGGTCGTATCCGATGGCTTCCCCTTTTATGGTGCTGGCCACCCAAAACCCCGTGGAGCAGGAAGGAACCTACCGTCTTCCCGAAGCACAACTGGACCGTTTTCTTTTCAAGATACTGGTACCTTATCCAACTGAAAGCGAGGAGTTGACGATCCTCACGCAGTTTCACAGCATGGGAAACACCAATGTGATGGATATGATACGACCGGTATTGCCGGCCCAAAAAGTGGCCACACTCCGGCAGCAGATCAAAACACTCCTGATCGAAGAGAGGTTAATGCAGTTCATTGCGAAACTGATACATCAGACGCGCAATAATAAATCCGTTTACCTGGGGGCATCACCGAGGGCATCACTGGCCATCATGAATGCTTCCAAGGCCATGGCCGCCATACAGGGTCGCGATTTTGTGACCCCCGAGGATATTTTGGCCATTGTGCCTCCTGTATTGCGTCACCGTATCATTCTTTCACCGGATAAGGAAATGGAAGGGATCACGGAGGATGAGGTGATCCGCCAGATCGTGCAGGGGATGGATGTGCCGAGGTAGGAGGTCGGAGGTTTGAGGTCGGAGTTCTGAAGTAGGAGGTAGGAGGTCGGAGGTCGGAGGTCGGAGGTCGGAGGTCGGAGGTCGGAGGTCGGAGGTCGGAGGTCGGAGGTCGGAGGTCGGAGGTCTGAGGGCGAAGGAGAGAACGGAAAAAGAATAGAGCTTATGTGATAAATGATTTGTGAACAAGAAAAAAGCTTTTTTATGATTAAGACATTATCGGATCTGGAGGTTTATAAACTTTCTTATCAAATTTCGATGGATATTTTTATGCTAACCCGGGGTTTTCCAAAGGAAGAACGGTATTCACTGTCTGACCAGTTGGTACGATCCTCAAGATCGATTTCGGCGAATATAGCCGAAGGCTGGGGTAGAAGAATTTACGGGAATGAATTCAGGAAGCATCTGGTGTATGCAATGGGTTCGCTCGAAGAAACGAAAACCTGGTTATGTTATAGCAGGGATTGCGCATATATCACCAAGGAAAAATTCGATGAGTTGGAGAAAAGAAATGACGAACTGGGAGCTAAGATCTTTAAACTCCATGAAAACTGGAAAAAACTTTAAAATTTTTTGAGCCAAAGCTGAGCTCAGACCTCCGACTTCAGACCTCAGACCTCAGACATCATATGATCAAATCGTTTTACTTAAACAGGATCGTTTATTATATCGCCGGGATGGCGGCGGGCGTCTTCGTGGTCAGTTATTTCATTCCCCAATTATACAGGATCGGGTTACTGGTATTGCTTTTGCTGGCCCTTGCCCTGTTGGTGGACGGAGTGCTTGTTTACAGTAAAAGGGACGGAATAAAAGCTGACCGGGAACTGACGGAGCGGTTTAGCATCGGTGACCCGAATAAGGTGATGATCCGGGTGTCGAATCAATACGCGTTCCCGGTGCGGGCCAGTATCATCGATGAATTGCCCGTGCAGTTCCAGGAGCGTGACTGGATCCGGAAGATCCGGGTCGGGAGGGAGGAACATTATGAATTGTCCTACGCCCTGGTGCCCACCTCCCGGGGAGAATATAATTTCCATGCGATCAATATTTATATTCATGGTCCGCTCGGCCTGGTGAAAAGAAGGTATGTTTTTCCTTCGGAGCAGGTGGTGAAAGTGTATCCTTCTTATGTACAGATGCGGAAGTACCAGTTGCTGGCGGTGAGTAACCGGTTGCAGGAAGTGGGTATAAAGCGGACCCGCAGGATCGGTCACAGTATGGAATTTGAACAGATCAAGGAATATGTGCGCGGGGATGATTACCGTACCATCAACTGGAAGGCAACGGCGCGAAAAGAGGGGCTGATGGTGAACAATTACACTGATGAACGCAGCCAGCAGATCTATTGCCTGATCAATAAGGGCCGGGTGATGAAAATGCCCTTTAACGGGATGACCCTGCTGGACCATGCCATCAACGCCTCCCTGGTGCTGGCCAATGTGGCGCTGGTAAAACAGGACAAGGCCGGCATCGTGACATTTGAAAAGAACATTGATACTTTTTTGCAGGCCGATAAAAAACCGACCCAGATGAACCAGGTCCTGGAAACGCTTTATCGCCAGCAAACGGATTTCCTGGAACCCGACTTTGAAAAACTTTTTTCGGTGATCCGGAACCGGGTCACCAACCGCAGCCTGCTGGTGCTGTTCACCAATTTTGAATCGGTGGAAAGCCTGCAGCGGGAAATGACCGCACTTAAAAAAATGGCCAGGTACCATTTATTGCTGGTGGTGTTCTTCGAGAATACCGAACTACGTTCCCTGCTGGAGAAAAAAGCGGATACGCTTGAGGATATCTATATCAAGACCATCGCGGAAAAATTCATGTATGAGAAAAAACGCATGGTAAAGGAACTGCATAAGAACGGCATTCCTTCCATATTAACGAGCCCTGAGAATCTAACGGTGAATACGGTGAATAAGTACCTGGAGCTGAAGACGAGAATGTCTATTTGAATCGGGATCCGGGCTTGCACTCCGTAGCCTCCGGCTACACTTACGCTTCGTTGGATAAATTTACAGGGGAGGGAGCAGGTTTCGATAGGTGGTTTTCGTTATTGGACTGAAAACAACAGTTCATATTATTACTTTTATTTCAGCGGTCAGTAGGTACTTTTGCGGGATGACGGAACAATCTGATAAACCGGCGTGGAA
>JBGATE010000186.1:0-5629 GCA_044229375.1 Chitinophagaceae bacterium | reverse complement strand
CAGTGTTCCTGGTAAATCGCCGCGTCCTTTGAAGTATAGTTGGGGACGGCGATCAGGATCCTGCCCTTGTCCTTCAGCAGGAATTTCATTTGCTCCATATAACGGTGCAATTCATGTACATGCTCCAGCACGTGCCATAAGCTTATGATATCATAGTTACCCCCTTCCAGTGAAAATAGCCTGTCCGCTTCCTGCAGTTCCACCCCAAATGTTTTCTTCGCCATTTTACGTGCATCTGCATCCGGCTCCAGGCCGGTCACTTCCCATCCGGAAGAGGTCATTTCATGAACAAACCCCCCGGTGCCGCTTCCAATGTCGAGTAAGCTGCCTTTCTTCAACCCGGTGACGGTTTCTGCCAGTCTTCTCTTTTTCTTCAATGTCATTTTCCTTACCCCCTGGTAAAGCCGGTTGATGAATCCCCTGGAAGTATTGCTGTGTGAGATATAATTCTCCGATTTATAATAGGGCAGGATGGTAACCGGGTCGGGGACATCCTGGGTAAAACGAAGGCCGCAGGAACGGCACTCCCAGATGGAAAAGTTTTCGCCACTGACGGTATGATCCCGGGCCGATAAAGCAGGACTGATCGCCGGCGAATCACATACAGGGCAATGGTTATAATGAATGGCGGAGCTCATTGTATAAACGACCAGCGGATTTGCGGCAAAGTAAACTGAAAATGATGAATTCAGGGCAGGGCCTTATACGTGGCAGCAGTTTCTGCAGGTACCAGCTTTTTAGTATTGGCTACAGAACCTGTTTGGACACCGTTTTCTGAAAGATACCACCCGGTGAAAATAAAAGCAAGAAGACCCACTATCATTGCGTAAACCCACCACCATGATCTCGTTACCACTGGATGCGCAAGCATTTCCTCCATTTCCGCAACTGTTTTTTCATCCTCTCCCACCCTGACAGTATGATCGGCTTTTTCGCGGAGAACTTTTGCGGCCGGCACGGGATCCTCGCTCATCGATGGCTCAGCCGGAATGAATTTGATCTCCCCCGCCAGTCCTTTTTTAAGGGTGCCGACGCCATTCCAGCTGATAATGTCCCCTTCATCGATCTGCTTTTTCAGGTCAAATGAAAAATCATTGAAACGGATGATCGCGTCACGATCGGATACACGCAATGCTTTCCCCAGCCATTTAAAGAAATTTCCGGAGGGTGACACCCCTTTCTCCTGCAGGGAAAAACAATAGACCGGGGGATACATCAGCTTATTGGGAAAATCGATACGGGCCGGGGTGCGCTCGAGTGAAAAAGTGCCGATGCCCGGCACCGGTAATTGCTTATTCAATAAAAGGTACTGGTAAAGCTCCGGGTACATGCTAGTTCTTTTGGTCGAACGAAAATACGATTCCGCCGACAAAGTTGAACCCATATACCGGGTACTGGTTCCAGCGCTGGTATTGTTTGTTGAAAAGATTATTGAACTGTGTCCAGAGGTTCAGGTTCTTCGTGATCTTGAATTCAAGACCGGCGTTCAGGTCCACGGCTCCGTCCAGTTTCCCGGCTGAGCCATCCTTCTTCCGGTAATCAGGGCCGCCCCAGGCAAACAGGTCGCCCTTCAGCCACAGATCCTTGATGATCTGCAACCGCATGGCGGTCTTGAACTCCAATGGCAGCAGGCCCCAGGCCTTTGCATTATCCCTTAAGCCGGTGAACTGGTTGAACTGCAAACCGGCCGTCAGGGAGAAACGCTCCTGAAAATTCACGCCCACTTCACCGCCAAAGTTCACCACGTTGATCCGGCGCTCATTCACCACCCTGAAGGATTTGCCACCCAGCCCGGTGGTGGTATCGTTCACAAATAAAGGCTGGTTATTGATCTTGTTGAAGGCCACCTTGGCCGCATACGTGAAATGATCCCCTACGGAGCCCTTGAAACCGCCAAATCGTTCCTCGATCCATGTATTGGTGAAATTCTCCGGGATCCATAACCAGGGATTCTGTGAAGCAAGGTACTGGTAGGTTGTTTTCCTGACATAACCCGTCCACCCTGCCTGGAAGGTAATGCGGCTGTCGCTAGTGCTGATCGCTGCCAGGATGTTGGGGAACATCTTAAATGTCCCGTTATCCCAGGAAGGCCGGATACCTGCCTCTATATTGAAGTTGGAGGTTTTATACAATTCTGAATTATCGTGGTTGTCGCTGAACACATCGATCTTCACTTCGGGTGAATACGTAAGCCCGAATGCTGTTTTATTGATATTATGAAAGGCCAGGCGCCCGGCGATGGTCTGGAAATTCTGCCGCAGCGAATCGGGTGAAAAGATCAGGGTCTGAGGTTCATACCCGTATTTATAGGTCTTATCCTGCTGGAACCCGATACCGGCGTTCCATTCCAGGTTATTCCCGGATTTGAAGAAACCGGTGAGCCGCACACGGGTATTGGTGAATTGCTGGTAATCCCGCTTGCCATCGGAAGAAACATGACGTGCAAAGATGTTCAGCCCCGCTGTCTTGCCATCACCCAATGAGATCCCTGCCTGGACAAAAGGAGTTCTTAAACTTCCGAACCCGGCCTTGACATAACTGCTGTTATCAAAATTCCCGCCGGTGTCAATACCGAGTGCCAGGGGCTTGAGTGAACCCGGCTGGTAGGCGAATAATAAATTCTGGTTAGGGATATCGTAGTTTAGTTTGGCCTTCGTGGTATCCACTGGTGCCGGCGAAGCGCTGAAATTGATCTTGGCCGTTTGCCGGAGCACCGGCTTGAAGCTGGAAACAATATCGATCCCTCCTTTTCCAACGGTGTCTTTTTGCGCAATGGCCAGCCCTGAGAAAAAGATCCCGGCAACAACGAATAGTATTTTATACAGTGTGTTTCTCATTTGTTCATCTCTTTGTATTCAACAAATCCCTGTTTTTTCTGTGTGCAATTTCCCGGGAAACCCCGCCCGGAGGATAAAGAGAAAATGAGCCAGGAAAACCGGGTGCGTGTCTACCCTCTTTCTCTCCTTTTTCCCTGTGCGATGCATTTTTAAAATGGTCCGGGTCATACTGCCTTATTCTAATGTTTCTCTGCGTGAAATATTTTGATCCTCAGTTCCCCACTTTACTTGAATTGCTTTCCTCTTCCGTTGCCCGGTTGAGTTTTGCCTGTGCCTCCGATTTCAGTTCCGTATCCGTAGTATTGTCCACCACACTCTGGAAAGTGGCCTTGGCATTGAAATAATCCTTCTGCCTGAAATAAATATCACCCAGCAGGATATAGGCTTTCGTGATCCAGTAATCATAGGAACCCGATTTGTTGACGGTCTCAAACGCGGCTTTCTCCGATTCGGACAATTTATTGAGCTGGAACCAGCAGGCGGCGATCTCATACCGGGCCTCGGCGGCAAGGGCCGCCTTATTCAACTGCACCACCGATTTAAAATTACTGATGGCCTGGTCATACTGTCCGGCAACCTGGTAAGATTTGGCGATCGCCATATTGGCCAGTGTCTTATCATCGGCACTGCTGCCTTTTGCTGCGGTTAGCTCCTTCGCGTTTTCCACGGCTTCCGTCCATTTTTGCTGATTATACTGGCAACGAAGCAATCCGCGCATGGCTTCCAGTTTCAGTTCCTGGCTGGCCGTGATCTGTTTCAGCTGCATATAATAGGTTTCCGCCCTGGCATAGTTCTTCAGTTCAAAGAAATTGATCCTCGCTGCTGTGAGAACGGCCCGCTCCGCATATTTGTTGGGGGCATCGGCGGCCACGGATTCATATGCTGAAAGCGCGTTGTTCCAGTCTTTTTTCGAATTGTAGATCTCGGCCCGGTTGAACTGAGCATCCAGAACATTCGCTCCGTTGGGGAATTTCTGCAAATAACTGTTGAAAGCGCCAAGTGCCTCGTTGATCTTCTGGTCGTCGTACAGTTTCTCCGCGGCATAATAGGTCAGGGAATCCTCGGTATCCACACTCAGCGGACGTCCCGCCTGGCGCATGAAGGCGGCATATTCCTCCGGTTTGCCATCCTCGATATAAATGGTCCTGATATTATCCAGCGCATCCGGCGTTTCCGGTGAATTGGGATACTGGTCGATGATCGTTTTGAATTGTTTCAGCGCTTCCGCGTTGTTGTCGATATTGTAATACGCCGTTCCCATTTTCAGGTATGCTTCGGGTATCAGGCTGGTATTTTCACTGCTCTTGATAACGTTGGCCAGGTAGGGAATGGCATCCCTGAATTTCTCATTACCCATATAGGTATTGGCGATCTCCATATTGGCATCCACGGCCAGCGGAGATTCGGGGAATTTCCGGATCATGGTGTTCATGCCGCTGATCTTTTCCGCCGCGCTTCTTACACCGGCCAGCATGGCGATCTGGAAAGTCGCATAATCCTCGGCCGGCCAGGATAGTTTGATCGCGTTGTCATACATCGACCGCGCGCGGTCATAATTCTTCAGCATGAAATAATTATCCGCCGTACGCATATAGGCATCCTGCGTAAATGCATCGGTGTTCAGCGCCGGGGCCTTGATCAGGGGCTCAAAAAAGGTTACGGAAACCTTGTAGTTCTCCTTCCGCAGGTAGGCATAACCCAGGTTATAACGTGCATTCACCGGGTTGACTTCGGCAGCCACCGGCGCCCCTGCATCCAGGTAGGCATGAAAATATTTGATAGCGGTGTCGAGCTGGTTGTTCCGGTAGCCGATCTCTCCTTTCCAGAAATACGTGTACGGAAGCACCGAACGGTTATACGGCTCATCCAGTATTTTTGTCAGCAGTACATCCGCTTCATTCAGCCTGCCGTCATTGATCATTTCCGTGGCACGGCCCAGCAGTATCCTTGGATAAACCCTCCTGGAATTTTCCGTGGGCTTTTCCAGGCTCTCGAGCATGGCCTGCGCATCCTTGTAATTATTGGTATTGGCCAGCACATCGATCATCAGTTCCCGCGCCTCCGTATTGTATTTCGATGAGGGATAATCCGTAATGAAGGAACCGAGACTGTTCAGCGCTTCATCCTGGTAACCCAGTTCATAGGAAAGCTTCGCGTACTGGTATTTGGAGATCTCCTTTTGTTCCGGGTTGCTGCTGTTGGAGGAACAGAAAAGAAAGGCATTTCTTGCATTGGACTTCTGGCCGGTTTTCAAATAAGCATCCCCCAGCAGGTACATGGCGTGCTGGCTGAGTGAATCGTCCTTTCCGCTGAGTTGCTTAAAGCCCTCAATGGCCTTATTAAGCTGGTTGGCTTGGTAATAACAATAAGAAAGTTCATAGAGTTCCTCCCTCCTTACTTTTTTGGAACGGCCCACATAGTCTTCCAGGTAAGGAAGCGCCTTTGCGTATTCCTTTTTTTCAAAATAGGCGTGCCCGATCAGTTGCTTCAGTTCGAGGTCATAGTATTGCGAACTGCTGCCGGATTGCAGTTTGTTCTGGATATAGGTGATGGCCTCGTCCTTTTTCCCCTGGATATAATAGATCTGGGCGATATAATAGGGAACTACGGTGCCATAATTCTTTTCATTCTCCACGATCCGGAAAGACTCCAGCGCTTCATTGTACTGCCTGTCGCGGAAAGCGAGAAACCCGTAGTAATAATTGGCATCGATATAATTGGGGTCATCTTTAATGCTGCGGATACTGCTGAACATGGGCTTGGCCAGTTCAAAACGCTGCAGCGCAAAATAG
>JBGATE010000185.1:0-5643 GCA_044229375.1 Chitinophagaceae bacterium | reverse complement strand
GCCAATCTCTGGCGCCAGAAATTGTTTTCCAATGTGCAGATCCTCGTCACGCGTGTGGACGGGGAAAGGGTATGGCTGGAGATAAACGTACAGGAGCGTCCCCGTCTCGGGAATTTCAAATTCGTCGGTCCCACAAAATCCCAGGTGGAAGAACTGCTGGGGAAGATCAATCTTGCCAAGCAGACCATCATCACTGAAAATACCCGGCGCGAGATCATTGAAAAAACAACAAAGTTCTATACCGAAAAGTCGTACCGGAATGTGAAAGTATGGATCGATGAAAAACCGGATACCAGTTTCGTCAACTCCAGCGAGATGATCATTCACGTGGAGAAGGGGGGAAAGGTGAAAATTGATAATATCCGTTTCTTCGGGAATGATAACGTGGATGATTTCCGCCTGAAGAAACAACTGAAAGGGACCAAGGAGATGGGTAAGGCCACCCTCCACGCTGAGAATACACCCAGCCCTTACGGAGTGGAAAAACCTTTTTCCTTCAGCCAGTACCTGAAGGAATGGGGTTTTCTTTCCCTGAGCAAGACCAAGAAACTGCTGGACCCTTATTTCCGTTTCAAACTCAGCGGGGCCAAGTTCGACGATAAAAAATTCGAGGAGGACCGCGAGAAAGTGCTCGACTACTATAATTCACTGGGATACCGCGATGCGCAGATACTGGATGATACCCTGCTGCGCAACCCGGGCGGGAATATCAATGTTGATATTAAAGTGGATGAAGGGAAAAAGTATTATTTCGGCGATATCACCTGGAAAGGGAATGCCAAGTACAACGACTCCGTGCTGAATGTGATCCTGGGGATCTCGAAAGGGGATGTTTACAACCTTTCCATTTTGAATAAAAGGCTGGGTAAGGAAGCTTCCCAGGAAGGCGGCGATATCAGCGGTCTTTATATGGATGACGGTTATCTTTTCTTCCGGGCCGAACCGATAGAGATGGCGGTGTACAACGATACCATCGACTACGAGATCAGGATCACGGAAGGGCCGCAGGCCAGGATCAAGAACGTGACCATCGCGGGCAATGAAAAAACAAAGGACCATGTGATCCGCAGGGAACTCCGTACTGTTCCGGGTGAACTGTTCAGCCGTTCGGACCTGATCCGTTCGCAACGGGAACTGGCCAACCTGCAGTTCTTTAACCAGGAGACCATCAACCCGGGAGTGGTACCCAATGCGGATGACGGAACGGTTGACATCAACTGGAAACTGGAAGAAAAATCTTCCGACCAGCTGGAGCTATCCGCAGGATGGGGCGGCGGTGTGGGTCTTACCGGTACATTGGGCGTTACTTTCAACAATTTCTCCATCAAGAACATCATGAAGAAATCTTCATGGGATCCCCTGCCAACCGGCGACGGGCAGAAACTGAGCCTTCGCTACCAGTCGAACGGAAGAGCTTACCGTTCGATGAACTTCTCTTTTACCGAACCCTGGCTGGGCGGTAAGAAAAGGAATTCCTTTACCATTGGCGTCAACAGCAGTAAATTCTCAAATGCTTTCAACCAGTTCGGTCAGATCGACCGGGCCCGGTCGGATACCAACTACCTGAAAACAACGGGGCTTTCCGTGGCTCTCGGCAAACAGCTCAAATGGCCCGATGACTATTTCAACCTCATCTATACGATCAATTTCACCCAGTATAAACTGAGCAATTACCCCATCTTCGACGAGAACTTCAGGTCGGGTATTTCCAATAACGTAAGCGCCAAGATCACACTGCAGCGTTCATCGGTGTTCGATCCCATCTTCCCGCGAAGCGGTTCCAATTTCATGGCCAGCGTGCAGTTCACACCGCCCTATTCACTGCTTAACAAAAACATTGAGAAATCGGAGAACAAATACAAGAACCCGGAATACCACAAATGGAGATTCAACGCGGAATGGTATGTGCCCCTGGGCAAACCGATGGGTGCGGAAAAAACAAGACAGTTCGTGCTGAAGATCGCGGCCAAATATGGTTTCATGGGCCGCTACAATAACAAACTTGATTATTCTCCTTTTGAAAGATTCCAGGTGGGAGATGCCGGTCTGACGAACAACTTCGGTTTATTGGGATATGATATCATCGCGCACCGCGGATACCCGGTGTACCAGTCATCCGACCCCACGATCAACCCCGACCAGCAAAGCGCCAGCCAGTTCTTTACGATCTTTAATAAATACCAGATCGAACTCCGTTTCCCGCTGGTGACCAATCCCAGCAGCACCATTTATGCGCTGACCTTTTTTGAAGCGGCCAACGGATGGTTCAATTACAAGGATTATAACCCCTTCCGCCTGCGCCGCAGTGTAGGGGTAGGTATGCGTTTTTACCTGCCCATGTTCGGGTTACTCGGGTTTGACTATGGCATCGGCCTGGACAGGATCAATTCGCTGAACCCGGGTCTGAAATCTGCTTCCCGGTTTACCTTTATGCTGGGCTTTGAACCGGAATAAAACGGGACCCTCCTTAAATCACAAAATCATTCAATATGAAAAAGCTGTTCTTTTCAATTTGTTTTTTGGGATTAGGCATGCTGGGCTTTTCTCAGAAATATGCCATCATTGACACCCGCTATATCCTGGACAAGATGCCGGATTATAAAAATGCGCAGAAGCAACTCGATGATATCACCGCGGGCTGGCAAAAAGACATTGACAGCAAACAGGCGGACCTTGATAAAATGTACAAGGACTATGAGGCCGAGCAGGTGATGCTGAGTGAGGATCTCCGCAAAAAAAGGGAGGACCAGCTCTTCAATAAGGAGAAAGAACTGCGGGACCTGCAGCGGAAACGCTTTGGTTTTGAGGGCGATCTGTTCAAAAAAAGACAGGAACTGGTAAAGCCCATACAGGATAAGGTTTACAACGCCGTACAGCGTATGGCGGTTACCCGGGGCTACGATTTTGTGCTGGATAAAAGTGAGGGAATTACCATTATCTTTGCCGACCCTAAACTGGACAAGAGCGAGGATGTGCTGAAAGACCTGGGAGTAAAGAACTAAGAAGGGCCGGTGAAACTGTTAAAGAAATTAAAAGCCTTAGCCGGAACAGGCAACTAAATCCATTTAAAAAGAATCCATAAACAGGAAATAACCGGGTGGAGCCCGGATGATAAAAACAAAAGCAAATGAAAAAATTCTTCTCCTTAATTGTACTCGCAACCGGGCTGACGATGGCAGTTAATGCCCAGACCAAGATCGGCTATATCAGCATCGACAACATGGTAAGGCTGATGCCGGAAACCGGCAGGATCGATTCAGTCCTGGAAAAATACCAGGCTGACTCCATCAACCCGCAGTATGCGCAGATCGTTTCCCTGTACCAGTACAAGGACAGCGTATATAAGGATTCCCTTAAGACTCCTCCTGCGGTCCGCAAACAGATCGAGCAGGAACTTCCTACGCTTATCTACCAGATCCAGAACTGGCAGGCGATCGTGAACCAGGCCATGGAAGCTAAACAGAATGAATTGCTCGCACCGATCTATAACAGGGTGTATGATGCCATAAAGCTGGTGGCCAAAGAAAAAGGATACAGCCATGTGATCAGTAAGGAATCGCTGCTGGTGGCCCCCGACGGGGATGATATGATATCGGCAGTGGCAGCTAAACTAAAAGTGCAGTTGCCCAAACCCGGAAAATAACCGCGTTCGGCTAAACGAATTTTGTACCCCCGGAAATAGCGGGGGTATTTTATTTTTTGCCGGGCTACATTTGCAACATGCAAAAGGCTTCCCCCATCGGGATATTTGATTCGGGTTACGGCGGTCTCACCGTTCTGCGGGAGATCGTGAACAGGCTTCCGGCTTATGACTACCTGTACCTGGGGGATAATGCCCGTGCGCCCTATGGCAACCGTTCCTTTGACACCGTGTATCATTACACGCTGGAATGCGTGAAATGGTTCTTGGACAAAGGCTGTTCACTCGTGATACTGGCCTGTAATACGGCTTCGGCCAAAGCGCTGAGGACGATACAGCAAAACGACCTTCCCCGCATTGCCCCCGACAAAAGAGTGCTGGGCGTGATACGTCCTACTGCCGAGGTCATCGGTAATTTTTCCGAAACGGGATCCGTAGGCGTACTGGCCACCAACGGTACTGTGGCATCGGGTTCCTATCCCATGGAGATCAACCGTTTTTTTCCGGCAATAAAAGTTTACCAGGAGGCATGCCCCATGTGGGTGCCGCTGGCGGAGAATAACGAGCATACCGGTCACGGAGCTGATTATTTTATCAAAAAGAATATCCATTCCATTTTTGAAAAAGGAGAGGATATCGATGTCATACTCCTGGGCTGCACCCATTATCCCTTATTAAAAGATAAGATCGAAGAACACCTGCCGGTAGGGGTTAAACTCTTGTCACAGGGCGAGATCGTGGCCCGGAGCCTGGAGGATTACCTTCAACGCCACCCGGAAATGGAAACCCGCTGCAGTAAGAACGGGGAAAGAGCGTTTTTCACGACCGACTCTGCCAGCGATTTTGACAATCATGCCGCTGTATTTTATGGGCAGCCGGTTAAGTCCATGCATGTGGATCTTGGTAAATGCTGAATGAGTAAGCATATTCAACGATCCATAATCAATGTGCAATTTTCAAGACGGTTCCGAAGCACCGGACAGGAGCATTGAGCATTGATAGTTGAGCATTGAGTATTATCTTAATTGCAAAAAATTGCCTGATTATCAACATGTAATAATAGACCCCCAAATTTAACCCTCTACCTCACGGTAGTTCTGCCTGCTAATCCTTACCTTTGCCGTCCTTTCACAAAAGGCAGGTGTGGTGACCGGCCTTGGAAATGAAACCAGGACTGTTCTCCCGGTCCGTATTTCAAGATTCACCTGGCGGAAGCTCAGAGGATAAAACCCTCCTTCGCTAAAGCTATGGCGGGTAAAACAGTGAAAAAGAAAAATAATTATGAAACGTACATTCCAACCTCATCGTAAGCGCCGTAAGACCGTTCACGGTTTCCGTAAGCGTATGCAAACTGCCAATGGCCGCAAAGTGCTGGCCAGCAGAAGGACAAAAGGCCGTAAGAAATTAACGGTATCTGATGAAAGCAGGCTGAAATAAAGTAAGCATTTTAGCAGGCCTGCTGAGGTTTCAATAAATTTAAGCTCTCCCGCTGCAGGCGGGAGGGTTTTTTTTATAATGGCAAAAAAATTCACACTCGGTAAGGATGAGCGGCTGAAAAGCCGGAAGCTGATCGATGCATTGTTCAGCAAGGGCAAAAGTTTCAACCTGCCTCCGTTCAGGGTCGTTTACCTGCCGGCCGAAACAGGCTTACGTTCGGGGGTTGCTGTCAGTTCCCGCAATTTTAAAAAAGCAGTCGACCGCAACAGGATCAAAAGGCTGATGCGGGAAGCATACCGTCTTCAGAAAAACCCACTGCAGGAATTGCTGAAAACGCGGCAAACCGGGCTGATCCTTTTTTTCAATTATACGTCGCGGGAAATGCCGGAATACCCAACCGTTTTTGAAGGGATAAAAAAATGTCTTTCCAGGCTTGTTAATTCGATACATGAAAAAGGTACTGCAGATACTTAGCCTCCCCTTTATCTTCCTGATAAAGATCTACCAGTGGATCATTTCCCCCTGGCTGGGACCGAAATGCCGGTTCACACCCACCTGTTCGCATT
>JBGATE010000184.1:0-5718 GCA_044229375.1 Chitinophagaceae bacterium | reverse complement strand
TATCCCGCCGCCCGCTGAGCAAACTCGACGTGGCCCTCAGCCGCAGCTTGTCCAGTTCATCATTGATGCTGAGGTCTTTTTCTATATAGACATCACTCACCGGTAAATAGGCTTCCGGCTGGTAGTAATCATAATAGGAAACAAAATATTCAACTGCATTTTCGGGAAAGAACTGCCGGAACTCGCCATACAGCTGCGCCACCAGTGTTTTATTATGGGTAAGCACCAGGGTGGGCCGTTGTGTATTCTGGATCACATTCGCGATCGTAAATGTCTTGCCGCTTCCGGTCACCCCCAACAGGGTCTGGTACTTTTCACCGTTCAGCACTCCTTCCGTTAACTGGCGGATGGCATCCGGCTGGTCACCGGCGGGGGGAAAAGGGGCGTGAAGATTGAATGGCATAAGGATTTGCAATTTACGAAAGAGGCAGGTTTAAATGGCACACGGATGACACGGATAAAACGGATCAACGCGGAGTTGATTCAATCGTTTATCTGCTCCTGTTAACCCCGGAAAATCTGTACATTTCTGTCTCTGGTATTTTACCCACAGATTACACAGATTAACAAAGATTAGAGGTGAAGCAGGCATTCGAAGAAATCTGTATAAATCCGTTTTATCCGTGTCATCCGTGTGCCATTCCGTGGATCTCAAAAAAATACCCCGCTTTTTAAAGCAGGGTAATGAAAAAATATACTATCGAAGATCAGAATTCAGCAGTAACAGTGATCCTGGGCTCTTCCGCCACTTTGCCCGCCTCGATCGGCTGACCGCTAATGTTGTAATCTTTCAGCTTGATATCAAAATTGGCGGCAACTTTCAGTTTGCCATCGGCAACGGTTATGGTGCCCTCCACTTTAACCGGTTTGGAAATACCCTTAATGATCATATTGCCATCCACCTGAACTTTATAAGTCCCGTTCTTATCCCAGGTTACCTTGCCGGGTTTTTCGATCTTACCGGTAAAAGTGAATTTGGGATACTCCGCGGAATTCATCCAGTTGGCGCCATTGAAATGCTCCTGGATCCTGGGATTGGAGAATGCGAAATTGGCCACACCCGCTTCAAATGCCACGGCACCGGTCTGGGTGTCAATAGAGCCGATTACCGTTTTGTTTTCCGCTTTCGGTAAAGCATCTTTCGGGGTGGTGGCGTCAAAAGCCACAACGGCGGATGATGTCGTTTTCTTTTGTGCAAACACAGCGCCAGCGGAAAATACCAAAGCCAGGATAAGAGTCGTTTTTTTCATGTCGTTTTTTAATTTTTGAGGTGTTGATAGTAGCCCTTTCAGGGTTTAGTTTTTATTGATCGTTGAACGTTTAAAACTTATAAAAGTGATGCCGAGTATCTCGCTGTAAATACTTCCGCTGCAGGAACCTTTTAAAGAGACCGTGTCACCGGTATTTATATTTTTTACTTCCTCCCACTGGTCCTTGTCAAAGGAAAATACCACGTAGGAGCCGGTAGAATCTGCCAGCTGGATCGTGGTGGTCGAATCACTCCCTTGTTCCACTTTTGTGGCGGTCCCGTTCACCACTATGATCTTTTCCCTGTATTTATTATTGGCCGCCGTGTCATTGGCCGCAAATTCCCGGATAAGGTCATTGGCAGTAACGGTATGTTCAGCCTTTATTTGTTCGGTCCGGGTAAAGGTCTCCGCCATCACATATTTTTCACCCAGTTTATAGGTTGCAAAGGCAATAACCGGACCTATTATGACCCATCCAAACTTTATTAACCAAATTCTAAGGGGTAACGAGGTAAGGATGAAGAGGATGGTTGCTATTGCAGCAGCAAAGGCTGCCGGTTGCATCATGCTCAGCGCATTTTTACCGACGCCAAGATCAACCAGGGTATTGGTAAAGAGGTAATAAGCTGTTACAAGAGAAAGTGTCATCGCACCTGCAGTAAATGCGGGGAGTGCCGCTTTCTTTTTTCGCAAAACCAAAATGGCTGTCAGGGTAACAAGTAAGGGGATCAGCCAGAATACATAAAAACTGAATTCGAATTCCGGAAAGGGGTTTCCCAGTTTGAAATGGGTTTCTGATAAATAGAAAAACTTCCCGGCCGGCAGATCATACCCGCTCACTTTCACATCCTGCCAGGCTACCCAGGGCAGGAAAAAGGAAAGGAGCATGACAGCCCCGGACCCTATATGGATCCATTTAACGGTATTGTTCGCCAGGGTTGTGTTTGACATATATTGTTTAATAACGGCCACCGGTCATAAAGGGTTGCGGGGGCAAAAAAACAAATATACAATGTTTAAACATTGAATTACGGAATCACCATGAAAATTATTTGTGAAAATAAAGAAACCC
The DNA here is from genome assembly GCA_044229375.1 of Chitinophagaceae bacterium. GTDB lineage: Bacteria > Bacteroidota > Bacteroidia > Chitinophagales > Chitinophagaceae > JJ008. The sequence continues at coordinate 3,396 of JBGATE010000184.1, read as the reverse complement.
TCCCCGTTTGAAAGGGAGGGTATACTGACTAACCCATCATAAATGTCTGAAAATAAATATTTTATACAGACTGGATCTCCTTGATTTTCTCCCGGATCTTCGCCTCGATCTCTTTGGCCAGCTCGGGATTGTCCACCAGCAATTGTTTTACCGCGTCGCGGCCCTGGCCGAGTTTGTCATTATTATAGCTGTACCACGATCCGCTTTTCTGCACAATGCCCAGTTCGGTACCCATATCGATGATCTCGCCGTTCTTGGAGATGCCTTCCCCGAAAATGATATCGAATTCGGCGGCACGGAACGGCGGGGCTACTTTGTTCTTCACCACTTTCACTTTTACATGGTTGCCGATGGCCTCGTCGCCATCCTTGATCTGTGTCTGGCGACGGATATCAAGCCGAACGGAGGCATAAAACTTCAGCGCGTTACCACCGGTGGTGGTTTCGGGATTGCCAAACATCACCCCTATTTTCTCCCTTAACTGGTTGATGAAAATGCAGATCGTATTGGTCTTGGAGATCGTGGCCGTAAGTTTCCGCAATGCCTGGCTCATAAGCCTTGCATGCAAACCCATTTTGCTGTCGCCCATCTCCCCTTCCAGTTCGCTTTTCGGAACCAGCGCCGCCACCGAGTCGATCACTACCACATCCAGCGCACCGGAAAGGATCAGGCGGTCGGCGATCTCAAGCGCCTGTTCGCCGTAATCCGGCTGGGATATCAAAAGATTGTCAACGTCCACTCCCAGTTTCTTGGCATAGTTGCTGTCAAATGCGTGTTCCGCATCGATAAAGGCGCACATACCGCCTTTCTTCTGGGCTTCCGCGATCACATGCGTGGCGATGGTGGTTTTGCCGGAAGATTCCGGACCGTATATTTCAACCACCCTTCCGCGGGGCAGCCCGCCGATCCCCAGGGCCACATCGAGACCGATGGATCCGGTAGAAATGACTTCCTGCATTGTTTCGGCCTTATCACCCAGCATCATCACACTCCCCTTGCCGTAATCCTTCTCCAGCTTATCCATGGTAAGCTTGAGGGCTTTCAGTTTTTCGCTGTTCGTGTTTGACATTTCGGTATTTTTTTCAGTTTTTGCCATGATTCAAAGTTAGGTTTTCGCTATTCCCGGTGCTTAAAACTAATTAACACTCAAAGCTAATATATTTAGCAATATAAAACTAATATTTTTTGGAAAAAAGTGAAAAACACCGGGAATACATGTTGCTTTTCGGGTACAACCTCCATCCGAATACCCATCAGCGGGTATGGAGGAAAGCCATATTTGTATTACTTTTTCATTATGAAAATGCGGTTTTTGAACGGGTATGCCATGCTTGCGGCTATTTTGTTTTTCCTGCCGGTCGGCGTGAGGGCACAGCAACCCGGACTGGTCTTGCCAACCGGACATACAGAATATGTACGGACGGCCCGATTCAGCCCTAACGGGAAATTCGTGATCACCGGCGGGGAGGATAAAACAGTAATAGTCTGGGAAACCCTTTCGGGAAAAAAGATCCAGAGCCTGGGCGGGAACAAAGGCGTTATCACCTATACATTATTCAGCAGCGACAACAAGTACCTGGCTGTTGGAACTGATTCCATCGTAGTGATCTGGTCCGTTCCGGATTATGCCATCCTGGGAAAGTTTGATTTGACCCGGAAAATGCTATTCTCTCCCGATAACAAACGGGCCTGCCTGCTGGGTTATAACGGGGAGGTCAAACAGCTTTCTCTGCCTTCCCTATCAACTGAATTTGTATACCAGGATACTGTTCTTTATGAACCCGATCCCAACCACCGGATCAACCGGGTGGCGATAAGCCCCGACAGTAAGCTACTGGCCACGGTTTCTGCTGACTCGGTGATCACGGTCAGGAATATGCTGAAAAATAAAATAGTGGGAAAGAAAAAAGCCCCGGGTGATACCCGGCTATGCTTTTTTTCCAATGACAACCGGTATCTCCGGGTAGTTACGGATCTTGGACTCCGGCAGTATGACCTGGAAAAGGATCTTGCCGATTCCGCATTGTTTAAAAAATGGGTCGTGGCCGCTTCGCTCAGCAATAACGGAAAATACCTGCTGATGTCATGGGATATGCCGGGAGCAACATCCGGGTTTTGGGATATGGAGCGATCGCAGATGATCTTTCATACGGATTCGATCTATTCCGTAAATGATACCCTGCCCTTGCAGAACAGCGATGGCGAAACCACCGGTTACCGGAACGGAACCGCCGCACTTGGATTTCCCCGGTATACGGGATTAATTTCTTCCATCGAGGTAGCAGGCACGGGGCAATACATCCGTATCCATGATATACTGTGGAACAATAATGATAACCGGAGATCATACAAGCTACCGGGTAATGATATCTCCCGGTCTGATTTCAGCCCGGACGGGAAGTACTTGCTGGTTCAGCAAAAGACGGGTTCGGTTGGGCTATGGGATGTTGCAGCAGGGAAAGTGGTTCAGACCTTTGATACAAAAGTGAATACGGTGAATAGTGTTGCGCTCAGTCCGGATGGCAGGTCTTTTTCCATCGCGGGAATTGACAACTCGATTCATGTGGTGGACCTCCAAACGGGGCAGTACCGCCTGCAGCTAAAGGGCCATTCCGATCGGGTTGGCTCGATTTATTACAGCTCCGATTCAAAAATGCTGCTCACCAACTCGTTTGATTCAACCGCCAGAATGTGGGATGCGCAAACCGGGGCATTGATAAAAGTGTTTAAAGGATTTCATCCCGAGCTCAACCCCGCCTGGTTCGACTGGAGAGATTCTGTTGTGTTGCGGGAGCCAAAAATGAACCTGGTGACGCACCTGGATGACCAGGGAAAAGAAACGGAAATTCAAATCGCGGAAATTCTTGAGAACCCTGATAATGTAACCAACAGGGTAAGTCCCGCGGGTAATTTTGCTTTTTTCAAAATACCGGATTATGAAAGCAGGTTGATTTTAACAGGGCATTCAAACAGGCTGGAACTTCCGTATGTGATGGATTACCGGCCCGTGGTCAATGCCTTTTCCAGGGATGAAAAATGGATTGCCATAGCCGATTCCCGGGATGAAGATTCCTTGTGGGTGGGAGAACTGGAGACGGGGAAATGGATATTCAGGGATAAACTCGGCATCGGCGCTGGTAATAACTGGACAAGCCGTACAACCGAACAGTTGCTCTTTTCCTCCGATAAAAAATACCTGCTCGTTACCGGTGCGAATGCCGTCATCCATGTTTTGTCGACAACCGGATTCAAACCGGTCGCACAATTACCCGGGAAAAGATGCTACCTGTCCTTCGGGGACAAATTCCTCCTTGTCCTGAACAACGGGAATTGTGATATTTATGATTTCGGCAGCCTGCACTTGCTGTACACTTATATAGCAGTGGACAGCACTAA
>JBGATE010000183.1:2359-5736 GCA_044229375.1 Chitinophagaceae bacterium | reverse complement strand
ATTCCAGGTCGGCGTGAAAACTGTATTTAAATTCCGTACCCGGCAGGGGCATGCTCTGAAGTTTACTCAGGTTGATCCCGCCCGTGGCTATCGTTGTCAGTACTTTTGCCAGGCTACCTCTTGAGTGATTGGTGTGAAACCTGACGGATGCCTTGTCCGCATTGACTGTGGGAACTGCCTTTGCCCTTTGCTGCAGTACCAGGAACCGGGTATAATTATTTTTTAATGTCTGGATGTCCGGCGCTATCACTTTCAACCGGTACATTTCGGCGGCCAGTTTACCCGCGATCGCGGCAATATGCCTGCTCCGGCGGCGGCGGACCTGCAGGGCGCTTAAAGCCGTATCCTCGGTTTCCACCAGTTTCCATTTGAATTTGTCCAGGAAATTAAAACACTGCTGTAGCGCCATAGTATGCGAATGCACTTCCCGTATATCTCCGAGTTCTACGCCCGGGTTCACCAGCAGGTGTTGCCGGATCCGCAGGTAGATCTCCCCGGTGATCTTCAGCCCCGAACGGTGCAGCAGGTTATAATTGGGAAGGATGCTCCCGGCAATGGAATTCTCAATCGCCATCACAGCGGCATCTGTTCCTTTTTTACCGGATGCAGCCTTTACCACATCCCGGAATGTGGCGCAGGGAACCATTACTGCGTCTTTTCCAAAGAATTGCTGTGCCGCCACCTGGTGGAAACTGCCCTCATAACCCTGTATGGAGATCGTTGTGCCCATAATTAAAAAGTCCCCCGGAAATGCCGGGGGACTCATGCTGATCTTTAGTTGTTTTTACAATCGTTTCAACAAAAGCACCCCGGCTTCTTTTCAAAGTAGAAGTAATAATAAAAAGCGTTCCGGAATGTCCTGCTGATCGTCATGATCCAAATTTAGTTTTTGCGGATGTCAATTCCAACAACCGGTTCAATTATTTTCTCTTTCCGCCGGATTCGGCATCGTTCATCCTGATCTTCCGGCCCCGGTAATTTTTGCCGTCTATCGATTTGATCATCTTCTTCGCGGCCCCGGCCTCCACTTCCACCCAGCTATTCATTTCCTTCATATCGATCTTTCCCAGCACCTCCTTTTTCAGGTCGCTCAGGTCCAGGATGAATTGCAGGAAACTCGCTTTGTAAAAGCCATCCTTTGTTCCCAGGTTAACGAACAGCCGTTGGTAACTCCCGCCTCTGCCATAGCTTTTTTCCCGGTCTCTCGAAGGATGCTCCGTCCTTTCGGATCTCCTGTCGCCGCTCCTCCTGTCATCACCCCGCATGTTCAGGTCGGCCGAGTTTTCATAATATTTTAAAAAGCGGTCAAATTCAAGGGCGGCTACCCGCTGCATGATCTCTTCTTTCTCCACATGCTCGAATTTCTCCCGTAGTAAGGGCAGGTAGGTCTCGTATTGCCCGTGGCTGATATCTGCCTGTAGCATCTTATCAATAAAGTGAAAGAATTGTTTCCGGCAAACATCCTTGCCGGAAGGGATATCCATTTTATGTACCCTTGCATTCAATATCTTTTCGATCTGTCGCAGCCGGTAGGTTTCTTTAGGCGTAACGATGGAAACGGAAATGCCGCTCTTTCCGGCCCGGCCGGTTCTGCCACTGCGATGTGTGTACACTTCCACATCATCCGGGAGCTCATAGTTGATCACATGCGTTATCCCGGTCACATCAATTCCTCTTGCTGCAACGTCTGTGGCGATCAGCAACTGGATACTCTTGTCCCTGAATAAGCCCATTACTTTGTCACGCTGCTGCTGTGTGAGGTCTCCGTGAATGGCGTCAATATCATATCCTTCCCTTGTCAATCGTTCGGCGATATCCTGCGTGTCGGCCTTGGTGCGGGCGAATACAATCCCGTAAATACCGGGATTGAAATCGATGATGCGCTTTAGTACCTCGTAGCGGTTGTGATGCTGCGTGGCATAATACTGGTGATCGATATTGGCCGCGCCGGCATTGGTCTTCCCGATAGTGATCTCAAAGGGTTTTTCCATGTACCGCTTGCTCACCTGCCGGATCTCCGGTGGCATCGTGGCACTGAAGAGCCAGGTGCTTTGCCGTACCGGTGTATTCTTTAAAATGAATTCAATATCTTCCTTAAACCCCATGTTCAGCATCTCGTCTGCTTCATCGAGCACCACGTAATGGATCTTTTCCAGGTTGATCGCCTTCCTTTCGATCAGGTCGATCAGTCGTCCCGGGGTGGCCACCACGATATGGGTCCCCTTTTTCAGGTCGCGGATCTGCATGGAAATGGAAGTGCCGCCGTAAACCGCAGTTACGGACAGGGGATCTTTTTTACTTTTAAATGTTCCCAGGTCATTGGTGATCTGCAGGCAAAGTTCGCGGGTGGGACAAATGATCAGCGCCTGCGGGAAACGGTATTCCTTGCTGATCAGTTGCAGCAGGGGAAGCCCAAAAGCGGCCGTTTTCCCGGTACCGGTCTGGGCCAGTCCGATGAAATCCCGGGTACCCTGTAACAAAACGGGAATGGCTTTTTCCTGTATGGGTGTGGGTTCGGAAAAACCCAGTGCCTGGATCGAAAGCAGTATTCCTTCTTCGATACCCAGCGCTTCAAATTTGTTCACAGATCTTGAGTTTGATAAGTCGGCAAAGGTAGTCTTTAATAAGGGGAAAGCGGCATAATATATTGGACCGGAGCAAAATAAAAGAGCCCTCCGTGGTTAGCGGAAGGCCCGATCGATTCTTCGCCCTTTTGTTACCATCGGGGCATGCTTGCCAGTGAAATTACTTTGCTGTGGTGTCAGCAGGAGCCGGAGCTGCAGTAGTATCAACAGGAGCAGGAGCAGGTGCTGTTGTAGTATCAACAGGAGCAACTACTGTTGTGTCTTTTGTTTCTTCTTTCTTGTCTCCGCTGTTGTTACAAGCTACCATGGCAGTAGCGATCAATGCAATTGCAAATACTTTTTTCATTTTGATTTTTTTGTGATTTTTTGAAATATTTCAGTGTTAATACTCCAAACAAGAAAAGGTAACCCGCTTATTTAAAGTTTTTTTTAGATGCTGCAGGGTTACTATTTTTAAAAAACTGTATTAAATAACGGAATGTGAAAGCCCCAGCAGACGAAAAGGCCTTATTGGATGGATTAGCGAACAGCGATAAAAAAGCAATCGAAACCATTTACCAGGAGAACTTTAACTCGGTTCAGACCCTGATAATCAACAATAACGGTTCCGCGGACGATGCCAAGGACATATTCCAGGACGCTATTATAGTTCTTTATGAAAAACTGAGATCGGGTGGGTTTGAGCTGAATTGCCAGATTAAAACTTTTATCTATTCTGTTTCCAGGCGTTTGTGGCTCAAGCGTTTACAGCAACAGAACCGCTATTCTGCCCCGGGTGATAATATGGAAACC
>JBGATE010000183.1:0-2349 GCA_044229375.1 Chitinophagaceae bacterium | reverse complement strand
GTGGTTTCCGTGGAGGAGGACCTGGACGCACATGAACAGCGGAATGCCGAGTATGAAATGATGGAGAATGCCATCAATCACCTGGGCGAACCCTGTAAAAGCCTCCTGGAAGCTTATTACCTGCACAAAAAGAACATGCAGGATATTGCCGCCAGCTTTGGTTATACCAATGCCGATAACGCCAAGAACCAGAAGTATAAATGCCTGATGAGGCTGAAGAAAATATTTTTTGCGAATTATAAAAACGGGACCAGTGATGAATGATATTCAACTTTTAGACGCGGTGGAACGATACATCGGGGGAGAAATGAATCCCGGCGAAAGGTTACAGTTTGAGAACCTTCGCCTTTCAAACCCGGAAGTGGACCAGCTCGTGGTCGAGCATACCCTTTTCCTGCAGCAACTCAATCATTTTGGAGATCGCAAAAACATTCGTTCCTCACTGAATGATATACATAATGAACTGACTGAAAAGGGCAGTATTGATTCCATGAAACTGGGTGGAAAGGCCAAACTGGTCTACTTCTGGAAACGTTACCGCAGGGTGGCGGCCATCGCTGCCAGCATCGCGGGGATCACGACACTTTCCATCATCGCACTGGTTGCTGCTTTTACCCCCCGGCCAAACAGTAAGATCCAGGACCTGAACCTCGAATTTGCGGCCATTAAGAAAGAACAAAACGACCAGAAAGCGGTGGTGAATAACCTGAAGGACCAGATCGATACCAAAAAGCAGGCAGAAAAGAAATCCATCCAGTTCAAATCCGGTGGTACCGGGTTCCTGATCGACGGAAAGGGCTACCTGATAACCAACGCCCACATTATCCGTAATTCCGAGAATATCGCTGTTATCAACAGTAAAGGAGATGAATTCAAAGCCGTTGTGATCAAAAAAGATAACGCCAGGGATATTGCGATCCTCAAAATAGAAGACAAGGCTTTCAAACCGCTGGGAACCCTGCCCTATGGTATCAGCAAAACAGGGAATGATGTCGCCGAGCCGATCTATACGCTTGGCTACCCCCGCAATGACATCGTTTACAGTGAAGGTTACCTGAGCGCCCGAACCGGCTACAATGGCGATACACTCAGTTGCCAGCTGGGTATTGCCGCCAACCGGGGCAACAGCGGCGGACCGGTGTTTAATCACAGCGGTGAGATCATCGGGGTTCTCAGCAACAAGGAAACGGAAGCAGAAGGCGTGGCCTTTGCCATCCAGTCCCGTTACATTTTTGACGCGATCGAAGAATTGAAGAAAGATACCAGTTACCGCTCACTCAAACTTCCTGCGAAATCTTCCGTTCGCGGACTTTCCAAGCAGGACCAGGTAAAGAAAATGCTGGACTATGTATTTATGGTAAAAGGAGACTAAACGAACAGATCCCTATAGAATAGAAGACTGTCCCTTTCAGGGGCAGTTTTTTTTTGCACGCCCCTATGCCCAAAGATTTGGGGGATACTCTCCCGCATTGATCAGCTTTCGCAGATTTTGCTCTACAAAGGGAGCATCTTCCCTATAGGTCACCCCGAACCAAAGTGAGGTCGTGGGGAGGATACTGATCTTCCCTCCTTCTTTGATGAACTGGTCCGCCACGATGGGTATAAAGAATTCGGATTTCAGTTCCAGCCCCCTGTCCTGCAGGAACAAGGAAAAAAGTTGCCGGGTATAACCGAAAAAGGAAGTGTCAAAACACCAGAAGTTCATCGACACCTTTGTATCCAGCGGCAGTTCCTCCGGCTCCATGCCGTCATCGCAAATGATGCGTTTGTCCTTCCCGGATATATTGATCCGTTCCGTGATGCCGGCCAGGTTGCCGTTGGTATCCAGTTCACATACACCCCTGTTTACCGTACCGTGATCCGAAAGGGTTCTCAGGAGGTCATACCCGACGATGGCATAATGTTTTTCAGCACTTTCATTATCCAGGAAGGCGGCGGCCTGCAGAAAGGCATTGCTGCCGTAAAAATCATCCGCGTTGATCACTGCAAAAGGTTCCTTTACTTCGTCCCTTGCGCACAGAACGGCATGGGCCGTGCCCCAGGGTTTTGTTCTTTCACGGGGATAGGCAAACCCCCCGGTGAATGCATCCAGTTCCTGGAAAACATACGCCGTTTTAATCTTTCCTTTCAGTTTGGGCTCGAATATATGCATGAAATCTTCCGCGAATTCCCTCCGTATGATAAAGACCACTTTACCGAACCCGGAACGGATGGCATCAAAAATGGAATAATCCATGATCGTTTCACCAGAAGGGCCAAAGCCCTGTACCTGTTTCATACTTCCGTACCGGGAGGCCATCCCGGCCGCGAGGATCACGAGTGTAGGTTGCGTCATAATCAGTGGTAAAA
>JBGATE010000182.1:0-5814 GCA_044229375.1 Chitinophagaceae bacterium | reverse complement strand
AATTTGCTCATCTAGTTTTTTGTTTTAGCTGTAAGTAATGAGCTGCGAGTTGCGCGCTCTTTTACCTACTGCGGTTATTGAATATCAGCGGAGCTATCCCTCCGTCTGTTCCCAACTCGCAGCTCAAAGCCCGTGGCTCGTAGCTTCTTTTGGGGGTGCAAAGATAGGTTTGCTAAGAATCCTAACCTAAGGAATAGAGGGCCTATTTTTATCGCACCCTCGCAAGGCATTGATTTTCAATAAATATTTTGCATGAATTTATAAAGGATCTCAAAGGGGTCAGAGTTCCCACCAGTGATTTACCGGGTAATTCCCGTTGATCAGCAGCGGTTCCCCGATCCTGGGAATCGCCACCTGTAACTTGTATTCTTCAGCCTTCTTTAAAATTCTTTTCACCGGTTCATTCCAGGGATGCATCCCGAGCCTGAACTTTCCCCAGTGCACCGGCATGAGGGCTTTTGCCTGCAGGTCCGCAGCGGCCTGAAGCGTTTCCTCCGGCATCATATGTATGAGCGGCCACATGTTGTTGTACTGCCCGGATTCCAGGATGGCGATATCGAAGGGTCCGAACCGGTCCCCTATTTCATTGAAATGCGTGTCGTAACCGGAATCTCCGCCCAGGTAAATGGTATGTGACGGTGACCGCAGAATAAAAGAGGACCAGAGCGACTGCGCCCGCTTGATTCCTCTTCCCGAAAAATGGCGGGCAGGCGCGGCCGTCAATTGAAAGTTCTCACCCGGGATGGCAACATCCCACCAATCCATTTCCGTGATGATCGCCGGATCCACACCCCAATAAACCAGGTGCGCTCCTACCCCGAGTGAACAGTAGATACTTCCCACCCTACCCCTAAGTTCCCGGATCGTTTTAAAATCAAGATGGTCGTAATGGTCATGCGTGAGTATCAGGTGATCAATAAACGGCATATCATCCGTTGTATACTCATTACTCCCGGGAAATGCCTTTACCATAAAAGACAGGGGTGCGGCATTACCGGAGAAGACGGGATCCACCAGGAAATTTCTCTCCCCGATCCTTAGTAAATAAGAAGAGTGCCCGAACCAGACCAACACCGGCTCCGCGGCATTCAGTTCTTTGAGATCGGTTTTCACAAAAGGCAGTCTGGTCGGGGGCGCTGTTTCAGGGTGCTTCCTGAAAAACTCCCGCATCATTTTCCAGTAACTGATCCCCTCCGGTTTCATCGGGGTGGGAGAAAGATTCTGAAAGGCGCCGTTTCTGTAATTGGCTGACCCCTGTATCCTTTCCTTTTGTTTGCCGGCAGGAAGTTTTCCGGTGATCTTCAGTGGCATGACCAGGTAATTGTTTCCGCTGCAAATTACCGAACGGAATCCTCCCCTTGCACCGGATTTCGGTAAATCAACAGGCAGGAGGGGTGAATGACCGTATTGAGTATATTGCCGGAAAATTTTTTATATGGCTACACGTTCCCTCGGCCGTACCGAATTTGGTGACCCGGCCAATACCGGGAATTACCCTTCCCTGGAAGAGGCGCATGCGTTATTGAACGACTGGGTGCCCAATGAACGGTTACGGCTGCATATGAAACAGGTGGCGGCCAATATGAAGGCCTGGGCTATTGAAAAAGAAAACGCGGATGAGCAAACCGCACTGAAATGGGAACTGGCCGGTTTGTTGCATGATGCCGACTGGGAAAAATATCCCGATGAACACTGCCGTGTCATCATTGAAGAACTTGAGAAAAGAAATACCGATCCGGAGATCATCCGCTGTATTGCCTCCCACGGACCGAACGTGTTTGGTGTTGAACCGGTAACCCGGATGGATAAAATGATCTACGCCATCGATGAGCTATCCGGTTTTATACATGCGGCCGCGCTCATACGGCCCACCCTGTATGAGGGATTGGAAGTGAAAAACGTATTGAAAAGATTAAAGACCCCGTCCTTTGCCGCCCAGGTAAGCCGGGAAGATATTACAGACGCCCTCACCCGGGCCGGTATCAGCCAGGATGAAATGATACAATTCATTATTGATCATCAAAAACATGTATCGTAATTCCCCGGGGGGAATAAAGAATAACTCCCCCCGGGGAATTAAAAATATTTCCCTGCCGGGGAATATTTTTTAATATTTCGTTAAACCCGGCAGTGTAACAAAGGTCACAATGCTGCCCGTGTGTTTCCCAATCCTGACGTAAGAGCATTCAGTCACTAAAAAAATCAGTATGAGAAAGCTCTACGCTTTGCTCGCAGGGAGTATTATGTTCCTGCTGGCAAGTACCACCTATGCCCGTCCGGTTACGCCCGACGTAGCGAATTTCACTGTTTCGATCAACCATGAAACAAAGAATGTTGTTTTTACCAACACTTCAACACTGGGCAATGAGCCCGGTGCGCGACGAGCCTACTGGAGTTTTGGTGACGGTACCGGTCAGTGGACATTACCCCTGGCGGGAACTCAGCATCTGTACCAGCATCCCGGCACCTACACTATTTGTCTGAAGATATACCGGTACCGGTCTAATCACGGGGATTCAGTTCTTTCATCCCAGATCTGCAAAACCATTGTGATCAATACTGTTTGCAGGGCCGATTTTGAAAAGCTCCGTGTAGCGGCATCTGCAAACCCGTTGCGTGTCACTTTTAAGGCCCTTCCCTGGCACAATGACAATAAACGGCCGGTGAGGATCTGCTGGACTTTCGGCGATGGCAGCGATACCTGCATCCAGTATTCCAATACCAACCCCGGCCCTTACCTGGTACATCATAATTATGCCAGTCCCGGTAACTACCAGGTATGTGTAAGGATCCTATACCAGGGAGGATGCGAGGCAACCAAATGCAAACCGGTACGAATAGGCCGTCCTGACAGTTGCCGCGCCGATTTCGAACGCCTTCCTTTGAATATTTCCGCCAACCCGCTGCATGCAGGCTTCAAAGCTTTACCCTGGCACAGCAATAACAAAAGGCCACAGCGTATTTGCTGGATTTTCGGCGACGGAAAAGATACCTGTATCAGTTACCCGGCAAGTTATACCGGGCAGTATACGGTCCATCACCGGTATGCACAGCCCGGCAATTATGAAGTATGCGTCAGGATACTTTACCAGGGAGGATGTGAGGCAAATAAATGCAAACCGGTCCGTGTCGGACGCCCCGACAGTTGCCGTGCCGATTTTGAACGCGTTCCCGTTCCCGCCAATAACCCGCTGGATGCGGCCTTCAAAGCCATCCCCTGGCATAACAACAATAAGAAACCGCAAAGGATCTGCTGGCGATTTGGAGATGGTACCGACACCTGTATCAACTACCCGGATAACTATACTGGAATTTATGGCGTTCGCCACCGGTATAATGAGCCCGGCACTTACGGGGTATGTGTAAATATCCGGTACTACGGTGGTTGTGAATCCGGGAAATGCCATAATATCATCATCGGTAGACCTGACAGTTGCAGGGCTGACTTTGAAAGAATTCCTGCTGTTGCGGCAACACCGCTTACGGTAGGTTTTAAAGCACTGCCCTGGCATAATAATAATAAGAAGCCGCAAAAGATCTGCTGGAGGTTTGGGGATGGTACGGATACCTGTATCCTTTATCCGGCAAATTTTTCAGGACAATATACAGTGAACCATCGTTACCCGCATCCGGGCGAATATGAGGTTTGTGTGAAGATCGACTATTACGGAGGTTGTGATGCGGTCAAATGCAAAGAAGTGAATGTGCCACCCCAACCGGTGAACTGTACGGTAAGGTTGGTCGAGATCACGCCATCGATCAATAGTCTTGTACGCGGATTCCTTGCCATACCCCGTTCGGAACCCGCAAGAAGGCCGGTGCGGATCTGTTGGTATTTCGGAGATGGCGAAGACACTTGTATCATGATCGACCCGCAGCAACCCTTACCCAATTTCATGATCCGTCATACCTACCCGGGACCCGGTGTGTACAGGGCCTGTGTGAAGGTCCGTTTCGAAGGCGGCTGTATGGCGGAGGATTGTACTCCGGTAGTGATACGCGGCGCATCCAATATTTGCGGAGGATTCATGATCGATTCACTGACCGCCCCCCGAACCTTTTCGTTCAAAGGATTTAGTATCCATGCCCCGAATGATGAAGTGATCGGGTATCGCTGGACCTTCGGGGATGGCAGCAGCGCCACCGGCCGTGAAGTAACGCATACCTGGCAGCAGGGGGGGCGCTATGAGGTTTGCCTGTATATCAAAACCAGGCTGGGTTGTGAAACGCGTATATGCAATACCGTAAGGGTACCCGGCAATAACCAGCCTGCGCTGAACCTCTCGCCGAACCCTGTCATTAACAACCTGCATGCGGCATTCTTTTCCACGCATACCGAACAGGTAAGCATCAGGATCTTTGATAATAACGGTGTGCAGGTTCGGAATTATCTCCGGAATGCTGCTGTTGGCCCGAATAACTGGGATTTCGATTGCAGCAACCTGCTGCCGGGAGTGTACAGTTTCCGGATACAATCGCCCAACCAGCTGGCAAGCGCCTTATTCATCAAACAATAACCACCTCTTTCTTACGTCAGGGCTAACACGAGCCGTTCCCGAAAGGGGGCGGCTTTTTTTTAAGACCAGGGGTAGAAAATGAGACAGCGGATTAACTGCGACCGATATCCCTGCGGGTATACGGCAAATGTTTTATCCTTTTGTGAATTACAGAAATGCCGGTCCTGTCAAACAATTAAAAAAGCCATCCTAACAGTACTGCTGGGATGGCTTTACAATATCAATTACCAATATCAGTTGATGGTTACCGTCTGCGTGTATTCATTCAATGTGATCGTATAGCTTCCGGTTACGGTCGGGGTCCTGAAGTTGGGACCACCGTCCCATTTCATCGGCATCGCTACCCCGGTTGTCTGGTTCTGGCCGCTGTTATCTTCATAATCAAAAGCGCCCCACGCGTTGCCTGCCAGGAATTTAATTTCCTGGTTGGCGATCAGGGTGAGGGTTATCGACCAAACTCCATTTCCATTATAGGTCATTTGCGGTGAATTACCCGGATCCCAGGCGGGAACACCCTGCATACCATTCCCCACCACTCTCATTTCCGCAGCGGAGTTGATGATGTACTGAAGGTCCAGCGGGTTGGAACCGTCCCAGATCGCCCTTACCCTCCCATTGGCTCCTGTCCATTTGAAATTGTTGTATCCCGATCCCGGATCGATGACCATTTTGTTGGCGCCATCCACGGCATACCACCTGTTCAGGACATTCGTGGAATTATTCCAGTCATTGCCGTCATGGAACTTGAATTCATCATTCGAGTTCATATTGGCCAGGTAAATGAATTTGTTCACTGAGAAATAAGACATTTTCACCGCGGGTTGTGACCAGCCCTGGAAGGCTCCGATCATACCCATTCCGCCGATACCATTCGAAACGGCGGTTTGTAAATAGAATTTTTTAGCCGTTAGATCAAAGGTCAGCCGGTAAACGCCGGTCACCGAAACGGGAATATTATTCTCATTCACATCGGTCAGGTTACCCGCCGGAAGTGCCGGGTCCTGGCCCCAGTCAACCGCTCCGGGTGAGGGAGGCCATGCCTGCCCGTTCACAAATTTGAACTCGTTACCGCCGGTGAGCCGGATATAGGTAAAATAGGTTCCGGGGAAACGGGGATCCTCGATCATCCGGGTGGATTGCCCGATATCCCAGCCACCGGGCGTGGCGCTTCCCACTACATATACTTTTACTTCCCGGACAATGACAATATTATTGATATAATCCGCCAACTGGTTCCAGGTGCCGGAAGTGGCCACGACTGTCCATCTTAATTCAACCGGTGTGGGCAGATTGGTAA
>JBGATE010000181.1:0-5844 GCA_044229375.1 Chitinophagaceae bacterium | reverse complement strand
GCCATGGAGGAAGAACTTATCGAAAGCCGTTCCCCCATGGTTCTTTGCTATGACGTTTTGCTGCAATACATGAATACCCTGGCGGTTTCGGATGGCTTTGATCCGGAAGAACTTTTTAACGAGGTCACCGGCACTTTTTGTTACCGGGACCTTTCAAAAGATGAGTGGTATAAGTTGCTGCACTTCATCACCGAAGGCGGCAATGCCATGGGACAATACGATGATTTTAAAAAAGTGGAACTGGAAGATGGTCTTTACAGGATCAACAGCCGCAAAGTTGCCATGCGCCACCGGCTGCATATCGGCACCATTGTAAGTGACGCCATGATGCAGGTGAAATTCATTTCCGGTGGTTACGTGGGTGTCATTGAAGAATATTTTATTTCGAGGCTGGATCCTGGGGAAGTATTCACTCTCGCTGGCAGGAACCTGGAATTTGTGATGATAAAAGACATGACCGTACTGGTGAGGAAATCGGATAAGAAGAAATCCATCGTGCCCAGTTGGAATGGAGGAAGGATGCCGCTGAGTGCGAATTTGGGACGGAAGCTGCGGGAAACGCTGAATCAGTCGGCAGTTGGCAGTCCGCAGTCCGCAGTCCAAAGCCGGCAGTCCAAAGCCGGCAGTCCAAAGCCCTCAGCAGAACTTGAAAGACTGAAGCCGCTTTTATTATTGCAACAGGAGTTGTCGCATGTACCGAAAGAAAATGAATTGCTGATCGAACAGATTGAGACGAATGACGGGTTTCATCTTTTTGTGTATCCTTTTGAAGGCCGGCTGGTGCATGAGGCGATGGCCGCGATCCTGGCATACCGGATCAGCCGGATACGACCGATCAGTTTTTCCTTCGCCATGAATGATTATGGTTTTGAACTGCTGAGCGATCAGCCGGTCCCGGTGGATGATACCAATGTATATGAACTCTTTACCCCGGCCGGCCTGCTGAATGATATCCAGCGGAGCGTAAACAGTACCGAAATGGCAAGGCGGAAATTCAGGGATGTGGCCGTTATTGGCGGATTGATCTTCCAGGGCATGCCGGGTGAAAAGAAAAGAGCGCGGCATCTTCAATCTTCTGCTTCGCTTTTATTCAATGTTTTCAGCGAATATGATCCCGGCAATTTACTGCTCCGGCAGGCTTTCCAGGAGGTCATGGACCAGCAAATGGAAGAGACCCGGCTCCGGGATATGCTGGAAAGGATCCAACGGTCTGAAATTGTCATCCGGTTCCCACAGCAGCTTACTCCCTTCTGTTTCCCGATCAAAGTGGATAGTATGCGGGAAGACCTCTCATCAGAAAAATTAGAGGACAGGGTAAGGAAAATGCAGGAGCAAATGAATGCATTGTCTTAGAACCAGCCGGTCCACAATTCTGATTCTACTGCTTCTTATATTTGCAGACACCCATGCAAAACCCCGTAGCCCATACCATTTCCCAAAACACTTTCTGGATATTTCCTGAACGCTGCCTCTGGTGGGAGGAGGAGAATACGCTTATTGTGGCGGACCTTCACCTGGGTAAGTCCGGTCATTTCCGGAAATCAGGCATTGCCGTGCCGCAGGATATTTATAAAGCCGATCTGCAACGGCTCATGGCCATGCTCTATCTCTGCAAAGCGGAAAGGCTGATCATTGCCGGCGATTTTACACACAGTCATTTCAACCGGGAACTTGATCTTTTCCTGAAATGGCGAAAGGATTTTTCCCTTTTACAGATCGACCTGGTGAAAGGGAATCATGATATCCTGGAGGACAATTGGTACAAAGAGGCTTCGATCACCGTGCATGACGAAGAGCTTTCCGTAAAAGGTTTTTTGTTTCGTCATGAGAAAGAAAATGAAAATCAAAAAAAAACCGGCTCACATCATTATATATTTTCAGGGCATGTCCACCCCGGTATCGTAATGAAAGGGCCAGGTAAGCAATCATTGAAATTCCCCTGTTTCTATTTTACCAAAGATCATTGCATCCTTCCTGCATTCAGCCGTTTTACGGGCATGTATCAGGTACAGCCTGTAAAAGGGGAAACGGTGTATGCCATTACTCCTTCAGAGATAATCCGGATCGGTTAAGGCTTGCGTCGGAGCTGGTTATAATCGAGGAAATAGACAAAGCGGACGGTCAGTTCATTTCCATGGCGCATATCAAATGTACCGCGCAGGTTCCGCAGGTAATTGTTCTTCCCGTTCACCATCACCACTTCGCGGTCGCCCAGCCAGTTCTTATAACCGAGGATCAGGCGGCTGCCGAGGCGGAAATCCCAGGTCAGGAAAGCGTCAAGGTTAAATACATTCACATTATCATAGGTGGTGGAACCCGGCCGGTTGATGGTATTTCCTTGTAAATCCACGTTGGCAAAACGGTTGAAATTCACCCGGCTCAGGTAATGCCTTGCCCGCAGGGTAAGATTGATGCGGGGCGTAAAATTATAGATCCCGGTAAGGATGGATGTCACATCCGTAAAATCTACAAACGCCACAATGGGTTCATTATTGAGTTCCCTGCCTGCCGAAACGATATAGTCGGTCTCCCCTTCATGACGATGCGAAAAATCAAGCGTAAGCCTGTTGCTGAAACGATACCGTATCCCGCCCTCTGCTATATGGTAATGTTTATCCGGCGCGGAATTGAAGAAATCGGACAGTAGCAGTGAATAACGTACAAAAAGTCTTTTCCGGCTGTCTGAACTGCCGTTCACACTTATAAATCCATAGGAAGGCCGTTTTACAAAACGCTGGTAGGTCAACGGGTCGCCCAATACAAAATAATCATGGTCCTTTGGATAGTAACCTGATGTAAGCGTGACATCCCAGAAATTCCTGAATATCCAGAAGGCCGTTGCCTGGTAATATGATTTGTTATAGGCCCCCGGTTTGTACATCCGGCTGTAATACCCGGTTACCCGGTAATTGTACTGCAACAGGGATTTGGTGGGTGTGAAATGATAATATCCGACTGTCGCGGTGGTAGATACCTGGTTCTCCGCCTGTAAAAAACCAAGGTCACGGGGATTGTAACGGGCCGACAATACAGCCTGCTGAACAGAATACTGCCAGTTACCGCTTACTTTGGCAAAACGAAGCGTGGCATTGTACCCGTCGTAGGGGTTGGTTGAAAAGATCCTGCTGTAACGGGCCGTACCTTTCCAGTTATAAATATTGTTCCTGTCAAACAAACTTACATCAAGCGCTGATACATTGGCATCCGGTGCAGAACCGTTCCGGATCACATTGGTATTGGTGAAAGTGACGGACGACCGTCCTTTCATTGCCTGGTCCAGCACCAGGATGTTATAATTGGCCAGGGGCTCCGTTTGGATCAGCGTATCACCACCGGTGATCCTGCTGCGTAATTTGGCGTGCATCGGGGCGGTAACAGCATTGAAAATCCCGATCCCCAGTTTTTTATTGGTACGCCCTGAAAACTTGGTGGCATTGTACAACTGGGTAACGGAAGGATTTTTTACGATCTCCCATTCAGGATTTATCTCCGCGAAAAAACGGGTGGAATAAAATTTCGACGGTGTTGCACCCACTCTCCTGGAATAGAACAACCCGGCCTTGTTGAAAATCTCAGTACCCTCGGTAAAGAACTGGCGGTTTTCCTGGAAACGGATCTCAAACGGGGAAAGATTATTGATCACATTATCCGATATCACCTGGCCAAAATCCGGTATCAGCGTGGCATCAAGAGTAAAACTTTCGTTGATCCCGTATTTCAGGTCAAGTCCCCCGCTGCCCAGCCAGGTGTTAGTGAAGCCGTTGCCCAGATCGGGTGAACTGCGGTAGCCGGTGGAAACATAGGGAGAAAAACTCAGCCGCAGGGGTGGTTGAAGATCTTTTAACCCGGCCAGTTTACCGAACTGGTTGACAAAACCATTCACCTGCGGATCAACTTTGTTCCAGTAAACGGTTTCATTGGTTCTGCGAATCAGCCGCGAAAACTGAATGCCCCAATCCTGGAGATCCTTTTTTGAAAAGCGCAGGGAGATATAGGGGATCCGCATTTCAACCGTCCAGCCATCTTTCTGAAACTGCACTTTGCTTTCCCACACTGCATCCCAGGTCTTATCACCCAGGTCACCGAAACCACCCCCGCTGCCCAGGTTGGGTCCGAGGCGGGCATCCGATTGAACATTGGACGAAGTGACCAGGAACTGGAAGCCGTTCTGTTTGTCATTATAGGTATCAAAAAAAACAGAGAAATAATCCACATCCTTTTGCCCCTCATCGTCGCGGGCCGTGATCTGTTTTCTCACCAGTGAAGGATCATCATACAGGTAAGCGGCGATATAAACGGCTGTATTATCATACACTACCTTAACGCTGCTGTTCTGTGAAGCAGGCTGCCCGGCGGAAGGATAGGTTTGGGTAAATCCTGTAGCAGCGTTTACGTTGGCCCAAACCGCGTCCGACAGGTCACCGTCTATTTTCGGAGCCTGCGAAACCTTAATTGCCTGTATTGATTTTTCCTGCGAGAAGAGTGAAGTGCAAACCAGCAACAGGGGTAAACAGATAGTTTTTCTCAGGGTCATTTTCTGCCATTAGCCATCTACAAATATAACAGACAAAAACCAAGACAGGAAGGCTGCTGCCAAAAAATGCATAAAGCGGCAAAACACTGAAAACGAATTAATTCATTCGCTTTTTTAAAGTGGTTACCTGTTCCTGCAGGTCAGAAACGATATTGCCCAGCTGGTTCATATCCCAGCGCTGCTGGCTGCTGATCTTGGAAATAACCATTTGTGCCTGCCACATTTCAAGTATCTCATCGGCATTCACGGTATAAGGATGGTAAGATGGATTATCACTTACCAGGGTGATCTTATTTTTCATGCGGCCGTTCTTTTGCACCCTCTTATACACCACTCCTTCATTCCGGGAAACCACAATACAGGGTACATTGTTCCTGACCTCTTCCAGGTTCTCCACCTTTTCACCTACGATAACGGAACCGCTGGGTGTGGGAAGCATGGAATCACCGATGATCTCGAAGGCGCGGTAATTTCCCCCGGTAAGCATGGGCAGGGTGAATGTGTTGAGCTCATCAATAAATTCAGGGTCGGCATAACCGGCAAGGTAACCTGCCGCTGCCTTTACGGGTACAAAGGGAATATCAGACCTCCCCCCGGTCAGTTTCATCGCCCTTCTTTTAGCGAGGTAATTACTTTTATTATCACTGAGGTCTTTCCGGAGTATATCATCGAGCGTAAGCTTGAAAATATCGCATACCACTTCCAGCACATCGATCCTTGGTTCGGCCCGTTCTTCCTCATAGGCACCCAGCAGGGAGCGTTTGATCCGGAGTTTCTGCGCGAATTCCTCCTGTGTCCAGCCACGGAGTTTGCGCAGGTATTTCAGATTTTGATTGGAGATCGCCATGATTGCCTAATTTATTTAGCTGCAAAATACTAATTAAATTAGAATTTACAATGATTTTCCTGTTTTTTTTGCCACGGAGACACAATGAAACGGAGGGGCACAGAGATATGTTGACTTGCTAAAAGTATTTTTGATGAATTACTGCGTCGAGGTTTTCTGCGGGAAAGAGTCAATACAAAAAACTCCGTGTGTCTCTGTGCCTCCGTGTCTCCGTGGTTCAAAATCTTCTAAAATCCATTCAGCCAATCTTTTCGCCACGGAGACACAAAGACACGGAGGGGCACAGAGATATGTTGACTTGCTAAAAGTATTTTTAATGAATTACTGCGTTGAGGTTTTCTGCGGGAAAGAGTTACTACGAAAGAACTCCGTGCCTCCGTGCCTCCGTGCCTCCGTGTCTCCGTGGTTCAAAATCTTCTAAAATCCATTCAGCCAATCTTTTCGCCACGGAGACACAAAGACA
>JBGATE010000180.1:0-5852 GCA_044229375.1 Chitinophagaceae bacterium | reverse complement strand
AGGTGATGATCAATTTTATTGTAAAAGACCTTTTTGCCTTGCTTGCTGTCCTGAAGGAAGAAGGGGTAACGATTGAAGGAGAACCCATGGATGAGGAATATGGAAAATTCGGCTGGATACTGGACCCGGAGGGAAATAAAATAGAACTCTGGGAGCCGCCATTAACAAAATAAAAAGCCCGGAAAAACCGGGCCTTAGTGGGAGTTGACGGGTTCGAACCGCCGACCCTCTGCTTGTAAGGCAGATGCTCTGAACCAGCTGAGCTAAACTCCCAGGCAAACGAAGAAAAACAATCGTTTTTAGGGACGGCAAAGATAGGGGTACAGGCCTTTTCTGACAAAATATTTTTGGTCTATTTTAACCGGATTTCATTGTATGGCAACGACTTATTGCGAATATGTTCTGGGAAAGGGTAAAGACAGCGTCCACCGGCATTACCACGACACCGAATACGGTTTCCCGATAGCAGATGATAACCTGCTTTTTGCCAGGCTGGTCCTGGAGATCAACCAGGCCGGACTAAGCTGGGAGACCATCCTGAAAAAAAAGGACAATTTCTTCCGTGCCTTTGACAATTTCGAAATCGCCAAAGTGGCCCGGTATTCCGAAAAGAAAAAGGAAAAACTCCTGCAGGATGCCGGCATCATCCGGAACCGCCTGAAAGTGGAGGCTGCCATTCACAACGCGGGATCAATCATTTCAATTCAAAGGGAATTTGGTTCTTTCCAGGAATGGCTGGATAGGCATCATCCCAAAACAAAAGAAGAGTGGGTCAAACTCTTTAAACAAAATTTTCGATTCACCGGCGGCGAGATCGTAAACGAATTTTTGATGAGCACCGGATACCTCCCGGGCGCACATGCGGAATCCTGTCCTGTTTATAAGAAAGTGCTGAAGCTAAAACCGGGATGGAGTTTGTAGTTGGCAGTCCACAGTCGGCAGTCTGCAGTCGGCAGTCCACAGTCCACAGTCGGCAGTCCGCGAACGTTTACTATTCTTTCGAAAATATTACTGAGCGATAGTATCCTAACTGGCAATAATCCTGTATATGTGTTAATTAATGTGACAAAAACTCAATATAAATAAATAAAATAATAGTTCTATCCACATACCGAAGTCTGAAAACTACAAACCTCAAGTGAATTGAGTTACCGGGTGTGTATGAAATCTTAAACTTAAGTAAGCTGACTGCGGACTGCCGACTGCCAACTGCCGACTGCCAACTGCTAATTCGGGTTCACCTCCGGCAACCGGTAATGCTGCCCGTCCAGGACAAACAGTTCATCGATCTCGAAGGTCCAGAATTTATAAAGAGGGGATTTTGCCAGGATCTTTTCCACTGCTTTTTTACTCTCCGCTTCCAGGGTGATCCAGGAACGGTTCGATTCGAGGCTGACCGTGTAATGGTCGATGATGCCTTTATTGATCAGCGTATTGACATAGGTGCGGTGCGGGGGTACAAGACTCATGAACTCATCGTTCATTTGAAATTGTATGGTGACCTGGTATTTGGGCATCTCATTAATAGTGACAGTTTAAAAGTAAGAAAGTTGCGTCAAACCGTATAAATGTTTAAAACAGGAATTTTTAAGCAGCGAATGCAGGCCAGGAATATTTCATACGGGCTGAGACTTTCGGCGATTTCATAATAACGGGTACCTGCCATGGCGGGAAACAAAAAGCCGGCCCACCAGCTACATGTACCAATATGATTAATCGGGTACCTGTCAGCCTGCGTACAACTGCCATCCGGGATGCTTTTGTTTTCCGGCCGGGACTTTCTGACGTGCCACTCTCCCGGGGACAGGGGAATTCCATTCGCCGGGTGACGATTCAGGGGTAAAAATCATAAGTTCTGCTAACTGTCATCATTGATCCCCTGTTTAGCACCTCTTAAATTGTGTTCAATTAAACGGAGTAAAATGAAACGCTTTTTTTTGTCCCTTTTCGTGTTCGGGTTCACGGTTCCTGTTTTTGCGCAAGATGACATCGAGGGCAGCAAAGACCACCCGATGTTCAGCCGTATGCAGGGATTTTATATTACCGAATACCGGAATGAGGAATTTGGTTCTTACACGTTTTACAGGGAGAGCGGTGAAGAAGTGATAGCCGAAGGGAAAAAAACATATATCTACTATGAAAGCAAGGAAGATGTGCCCGCTTTGAAAATTATCCGTAATTATTCCAATGCCATTAAAAAGATTGGCGGCACCGGTTATGAATACTCCAGCAACCGTGTGTGGATGAATTATAAAAAAGGCAACTACGAAATCTGGGCCGAAGTGTATGCCGGTGACTATCATTATACACTTACGGTGGTGGAAATAGGGGAGGTGGAGCAGGAAGTAAATGCCGCTTCGTTATACGAGCAATTGAACACAACGGGTAAAGCGATCCTGTATATCAATTTTGAAACGGGTAAATCAGTTATTCTTCCGGGATCCAAAAAAACTATTGATGAGATCATATCGATGATGACACAGAACCCGGACCTGAAAATAAGTGTCGAAGGACATACGGATAATGCAGGAACAGAAGCATCCAACCAGAAACTATCTGAGGAAAGAGCCAGGTCGGTTACCGATGCGATCAGTGCAGGCAAGATCGACAGAAGCAGGCTGCAGTCAAAAGGTTTTGGCGAAATGAAACCCATAGCCGACAACAGCACGGAGGAAGGAAGGGCAAAAAACCGGAGAGTTGAACTTATTAAAAACTAACGGTATGAAAACAATTAAAGGAGCCGCAAGGGGGCTGATTTATTTATCCGTGCTCTTCATTTTTCCCCTTATGCCGCAGGCGCAGAAAAAAACGCAGTTTCTCTCGTCGCCCTATTATAATATAGACATCGGTCTGACGTTTTCCGGGGGTTGCGGCCCGGAAGAGGATGGCGCGACCTTTTCACAATATGCTGCCATCAGTTCGTTTAATGAAATGCGTTTTGTGGCATCCTCAACTCCTTCACATCCCTGCTGGCTCGAGAAAAAAGGGAAACTCCCCCTTTTCTCTTTAACCGGGGAAGGCCGTATCGTTGGTTTTCAAATCTGCCCCGATTATGACCCGGAACCCCGGACGGCCACCGTAAAGCACGGACCCGAGCCTTTTGCCCCCGTGTTAACGGTAATGAGCAAAAAAGAAGTGGAAGACTACCTTCTTTCACAGGATGAGTTGCCCGTACTCCCCCTTGTGGCTTCAGTTTACCTCCGGTATTCGGATAATTTCAGCGTTTCCCACCCCGAATTGCAATGGGAAACCGAAGTGGGAAAAGGTGTGGTGGAAAGCAGAATAGTCGTGTTTAGTATTTCCCTGGCCGATTTGGGCAAAGGGAAGCCCGTCCAGTTAAGCATCCCGTATAAGTACGGAAGGGAAAATGGAACATGGGATATCAGGTTGATGACAGTGAAATAGCCGGTTCCGGCTAATCCGGGAGACGTGTACTGCGCCCCGGACTTAAGTGAGTTTTTTTCAGCGTAACGGCGATAATTTATTCAGTGACGCGGCCGGCATTAAACATTCCCCGGCAACGGCGATGTATTTTTTCCGAACACCCGGCAAAAGGAAATGCGGGATTCACCGGGATCCGGGGTTTGCGATTCAACTGCCGGAACATACAGGTATATAAGAATACAGCACTTGGCAGTAGTTAAAAAACTACAGTTCGGCAATTTTCAGGAAAAATACGGATGACTGTATTTAAACCACTGGCAATCCATGCTTAAAGCGGATTACTCCCTTTTGCAACGGATTTTTTTATTCACACTCCCCTTGTAAAAATAACCCGCCGAATACCCGGACAGGCAAAAAAAGTTAATTTGCTTTTATCAGTAGCAGGATTTTGGTTATGCACAGTTGATCTGCGGCAGGACATCTTCGACAGGCGATCAGCATTTTTATTTAAACTAAACGATTGCAAAATGGGAAGGCAATTTTTACCCGCTCAGTTTACAAAGACATTTCGCTTCCTTAACTGCGTATTTGCAGCCATTGTACTGCTTTACGTGTTTTCGCCCAATACTGTTACGGCACAAACAATCGTGACCATTGGAACGGCTTCCAGTACCTCCAGCACTTCGGGCCCGGCCAATTCCACTACCGCGGGTACCCGGAATGAACGACACATGTGCATCTATTCGGCTGCCGAACTTTCAGCCGCAGGGCTTGGAACTGGAAGCAGCCTGATGAACATCGCCTGGGAAAAAACAGGGGCGGCACATTATTACAACCAGGACCTGACGATAAGGGTTTGGCTGAAACACAGCGCTTCCACCACATTTGCGGCCAGCCCGGTTTTTGCTACGGAAACGGCATCTGCAACACTTGTATATGAAACCACCGCCGGTTCCATTCCCACATCCGCTGGTTGGATCACGTTTCCTTTCAATACCGCTACCCCCTTTTTTAACTGGGACGGAGTGCAGCACCTGCAGGTGATCACCGAGGTGATTCGTCCGACCGACTGGACCGAAACCGGTTTTTTATGGAGAACCATAACCTCGTTAACGAATGGCGCCGCGAATGCCAGCGGAACTATCGCCGCTCCACCGGCAACACTCACAAGAACAGGAACCCGCCCGCAGATCAGGGTGGGTATTCCCACAACGGGTGATGATGCGGCACTGGTGGGCATGTCCAGCCCGGTGAACGGCCCGGCCGGATCGCAGAACATTACAGTCATGCTCAGGAACACCGGAAGCAATACGCTGACCAGCGCTAATATTGCATGGGATGTGAACGGCGGCGCCCCCACTAATTTTCCATGGTCTGGCTCCCTGGCCCCGGGCGCGCTGGCCAATGTAACGGTGGGTTCCCATTCATTCGCCGGGGGACCGAATACGATCAGCGCCACGGCGAGTAACCCTAACGGATCACCCGACCAGGATCCGGCCAATAATACGGTCACAAAAAATATCGTGACCTGCAGTCCCTTATCGGGCGCTTACACCATCAACCAGACCCAACCCACGGGAGGCACCAACTTCAACAGTTTCACCGATTTTTCAAATTATCTCTCTTCCTGCGGCGTGAGTGCGAATGTTACGGCAACGGTAACAGCGGGCACGGGTCCTTATGTCGAACAGGTCGTTTTCCAGAACATACCCGGTATCGGCGCGGGGGCAACGGTAACCATTAATGGCAATGGTGAAATAATGACATCCAGCGGACCGATCATTCAAACCGGATCCAATCCGAACAGGCATATCATCCGGCTGATCGGGCTGCAGTACTTTACCATAAACAATGTCCAAATCGATATGGTGGCGGGGTCTACCGGTTTCATCGGCGTGCATGTGCTCAATTCCGGCAACCATATCACGATCAGTAACTGTACCGTAAATATGGGAACGGCCACCAGTACCCTGCTGGCCGCATTTGTCGCCAATGGCGACCCGGCCGGTAACCTGACACCCGGCGGAACATTTGATTTTATTACCATCGCAGGTAATACCGTAACGGGCGGCGGATATGCTGCGTCTGTGAACGGACTGGCATCACCCCTGGCAACGAATGTGGTTATTGAGAACAATAACTTCAATGATTTCAACTCCAATGGTGTTTACCTGCGGGAGACAAACGGGGCAGAGGTCAGGAATAATCATTTTGACAAGAGCGCGGGAAGCACTGCATCCACTAATGCCATTCAACTGGCACAGGCAGCCAATATTAACGGGCGGGTGTATAATAATTTCATCAAAATGACCCAAACCACCGGCAGCTTTGTGGGGATCTACCTGTTCGACGGTTCGGGACATAAAGTATATAACAACCTTATCTATGATATCCGTTCCACTACAGGAAATATTGAAGGGATAAGGGTCAGAACCGGCGGAACTGCGCCCGAAATTTATTTTAATACG
>JBGATE010000017.1:0-27734 GCA_044229375.1 Chitinophagaceae bacterium | reverse complement strand
AAATTATTTTTTCTTTTTACACCTTTGCCCCCTCATCTTTAAAAGGGGATGTTCATATCCACTTCAAGGCTCCTTTTTTATGTGCGTACAGGAATCCCATAAAAAGTATAAAGAAGAAGATCACAATTTCGATGAATGCCACCCATCCCAGGTTTTTCGCCACCACGGCCCAGGGGTAAAGGAATACAAGCTCTACGTCAAATATCAGGAAGATAAGGGCGAAAAGATAATACCCTACATTCAACTGCACCCATGTCTTTCCTTTTGTGGGGATACCGCACTCGTAAGGTTCACCTTTCTGTTTATTGGTGGTGGCCTTCAGTACCAGTTTGGAGATAAGGATAGCTATGCCGGAGAACGCGATGGCCGCTATTATTAGTACGATAAGTGAGGAGGCCCCCATAAGCATGATTGAATAGGCACGAATATAGCAACAATGGCCTGAAATCGGATATGAGAATTATCAACGAAAAAACAGAGAAAGGTCATGCCTGGAATGAGCCGGCGGAAGTAGGGTTCAGCCGTAGAGTTCCTGGTGGATCGTTTTTTTGTCATACCCCATTTCAAGGATATGTTTTTTGGCCTCATCGATCATGTGTTTCCATCCGCAGAGGAAAAACAATGCCTCCGGCCTGTTCTTGCACAGGTTCATATAGATCGGGTGAACATAGCCGAAATGACCATCCCAGTGTTCCCTTGATAAGGTAGGGTGATACTGGAACCCCGGTAATGCCAGTTCCATTTCTTTGAGCTCTTCATAATACAGGAGGTCGGTTTTCCTGCGGCAGCCATAGATCAGGTGAATGCTTTTAAAAGGGATGTTATGCAGTTTGATGTAATTGACCATGCTCCTGAATGGCGCTATTCCCGTTCCCGTACAAATGAAAAAAATATCTTTCTCCAATTTTTCCGGCAACGTGAACACTCCCTGCGCGCCACGGAAGGTGAGTTCACTCCCTGTTTTTACTTCGTTGAATATATAATGGGTGCCCAGGCCATGCTCGGCCAGCACGATCAGCAGTTCAAAAATATTGGAGCCATCGGGCCAGGAAGCAATGGAATAACTGCGCAGCCTTTTATTGGGTTTTTCATGTATGGGAAGGTCCAGGGTAACAAATTGACCGGGTAAAAAATCAAATCGTTCGGATTCGGCAACCTGTATCCAGTAGCGTTTTGTATTGTGCGTATAATCTTCGACACGGATCACCGTTCCTTTCCGCCAGGGTTGCAGGGCCATTGTTGGGGTTTTGGGTGGCAAATTACGAAGACTATCCGGGCGTACCGCATTAACTGCGTCTCAAAATGGGTTATTCCGCATGTACCGGATCGAGTACGGTTATCTTCGCCAGCGACTGGTAATACACTTTGCCTTTCCATACATAGCGAAGGATAAGCGCATCTTTTTTGATCATTCTGGCCAGCGAAGCGAATGGCCTCCGGATTGCCGGTGCCGGATCGCCGGGTTCCAGTTGTAACACTCTCTTCTGAAGGGATGGTACCAGTTGTACCGGTGCCGGGGAATCTGTTTTGACCGGGGTTTTCACAATAGCGGAACTCTTTATCGTATACCATTGTTCCCTGATCCAGACTTTTTCAGGCTGAATGGAAACCGAGGCTGCCGTTACCACATATATATAATATTGTGTGATGGCGGTCGGCCGGTTTACGGTGGATTTGCCGTTTTCTGCCCGGATATCGCGCCGGGGAACTATCCCCGGAGTAAATACCTGTGAATAAGCATATAACTGAACGGAGGGCTGGGCCTCTCCCTGCAGGTGGGTGAACAAAATTCCTGTGATCAGCAAATTTTTCATCATACCGGTACGTTTCTGTACAGATGCCCGGAAACCGGGGATTTTACCCAACGAATTCATAAAAATCAGCTTTAAAATTTTACCGAACTTAGAGCAATTATTTAAATTACAGGAGATCCTATAACTGATACCTATGATCAAATCGATACATATCGCCGCATTCTTTCTTCTTGCCACGGCGTTTTTTTCCTGCCACCCGGGAAACTCCAAAAAAAGCCCTGCGGAAGCCGAACCTCAGATGGACGGACTGGAACGGGCTATGTTACAGGAATTCAGAATGACACGCGATCCGCAACTTGACATAATTCCGCGGGATCGACTGGGCGTTGCCCGCAATTACATGGAAACGCTCCGGGGCCAGGGAGGCATGAACGAAAGACTAACCGCTCTCGGGTGGGTTGAAAGGGGTCCGAACAATGTAGGTGGACGTACCCGAACCATCATGATCGATAAAAGGGATGTTTCCGGCAACACTGTTTTTGCAGGCTCCGTAAGCGGGGGGATATTCAAAACCACCAATTTTACCAATGCCACACCCACCTGGACGATCGTCAATGATTTTTTGCCCAACCTGGCCATCAGCAATCTTGTACAGGATGCCGCGCATCCGGACACGATGTATGCGACCACCGGTGAAGGCTGGTTCAATATCGATGCGGTGCGTGGAGCGGGTATTTTTAAAAGCACGGACGGTGGAAATACCTGGAACCCGATGCCTTCGACTGCCGGCTTCGAATATGTGCAGGATCTTGTGATCGACAATAACGGTAATTTTTTTGTTACGCTCCGAAACCTGGTCAGCACCAACAGGGGAGTGCTCCGCTCAACGGACCGGGGTGCCACCTGGACACAGGTGCTGGGTCTTCCGCTGAGCGGGTTCAGTACCGGGCGTGCGGCAGACCTTGAAGTGGCTTCTAACGGTGATATATATGCGAGCCTTGGTATTTTGAGCAGGGCGGAGGTCTACAAATCTTCTTTTGCCACACATGGCGCCAATACCGGGGCTGCGGGTACCTGGACCAATATCACCCCCGTAACGCCCACGGCCACTCACCGTACGGAAATCATTCTTGCCCCGTCTGACCCGCAGCGGGTTTATTTACTCATGCAGGACAGCACCACTTCGCAGGTGCTGAATATATTCCGGTCCACCAACGGTGGCGCAAACTGGACCACCCTCCCCGGCCCGGCTGCGCTGAACAACGGGGCCAGTTCGCAAACCTGGTTCAACCTGATCGGTGCGGTGGATCCCAATAATGCCAACATACTGGTAGTGGGGGGATTGAATTTGGCCCGTTCAACCGACGGGGGGGATACCTGGACCACCATCTCTACAACCGCTACCGTGCATGTGGATCATCATGCGCTGGTATACGATGGATCCTCGAAATTGCTGAATGGGAACGACGGAGGTGTGTATTATTCCACCAATATCAATGCCGGCACCCCTGTTTTCACGAGCAAGAACATCGGGTATAATGTAACGCAGTATTATGCCTGTGATGTTCACCCCACCAACAGCAATTATTTTTTAGCAGGAGCGCAGGATAACGGCTCACAAAAATTCACTACGGCGGGAATAAACTCCACCACCACGGTGACCGGTGGCGACGGAGGGTTTTGTCATATCGACAGAACAGACGGGCTTTTACAGATCACCTCCAGCACCGGCAATAATTATTTCCGTTCTACGAACGGCGGAGGAAGTTTTTCTTCCCTGGGCGGAACCATCAATAACGACAGGGGGCAATTCATCAACCCCACCGATTTTGACGATGTACAACGAATTTTATACGGCGGGGACGATGCCGGAAAATATTATTGTATCAGCAACCTGGGAGGTTCACCTTCATCCTTGTCCATCAATTTGCCGGCACTGGGCAATATGGAACTCACGGCCGTAAAAGTGGATCCCCAGACCGTGCATACCATCTGGATCGGTGCCTCTTACGGCACACCTTTACTGGTGCCCCGGGTGATCAAGATCTCCAACGCCAATTCCAATTCACCCGTGCTGGTGAATGTGGCCAATTTCACCGCAGTGCCAGCGGGCTCCGCCATTTCATCGATCGATATAGACCCTGCCAATGCCAGCCACATCCTTGTCACCCTTTCCAATTATGGGGTGAACAGTGTTTGGGAAAGCACCAACGGCGGAACAAGCTTTACCAGTATAGAAGGGAACTTACCGGATATGCCGGTTCGCTGGGGAATTTTTGCCCCCGCCAATGCCCAGCTCAACGGAACAACGGGCGGGGAAGGAGGAATACTGCTCGCAACCGAACTGGGTGTGTGGACCACTTCGCAGATCAACGGGGGCTCCACCCAGTGGATACCGAATAACACGGGCCTGGCCAATATCAGGACCGATATGCTCCGGTATCGCGCTTCCGATAATACCGTGGCGGCAGCCACGCATGGCAGGGGATTGTTCACTACCCTGCTCCCGACGCTTGTTACGGGGGTGGGTGATCCGGTTAATACGAAAGACTTTATAAGGTATATCCATTCGGAGAACGGTCGTTTGCTTATCGTTGCCGGAACGCTCCGGGTCCGGACAATAGACATTCAGCTTTTTGATATGAGCGGGAGGAACGTTTACCGGCACGCTGGTGCATACCGGAATACGACAATTGACATTGGTAAACTGCCCCGGGGGGCTTATGTTCTGCGATGCACCGGCGACAAAAAAGAGAACTATATACAGAAATTTGTACGGTAGTTTAGGGGTCTTTTCGGTAGTGTCCTAATTTGAAATTGCCAACTTGGTTAAATGCAATGTTTTTTGATAGCTTTCATTAAATTGATAGCTTTTTGCGCAATAAGGGGGTCGTGTCTATAATCGTTGTATCTGGCATTTTTTGACATATCTAAAAGCCAATCATAATCGGGATATATAGATTTGCAATGTTTTTCAACTAAATCAGCAAGTATCTTATGCCGGTCTGTGCTTTTTTGAGCATTGTATTTTTGATACAATATCCAATCGTCTAAATCTTCTATAGCAGTTTGTCTCCCCTCAATAGCAGGCATTTTGAAAGGGAATATTTTGTATTTAACAAACTGAAGAGCTGAATAAAAAGCAGTCGTAATTACCCAATCTGAATATTCTTTATTCAGTTGTAGGTATTCGCAAACTTGTTCATTGTGATTGCCGTGGTCGAGGCGTTCTTTATTCTTTATTGACATACTTATAAAAGTACCCATCCGCATTTAGCCTTTTTATGTTTAAATGCTTCGATGATGGCATAAATGAAAATGAAATGTAGAAGTTTTCATTTTGTACGTCATTCTTAATTTCCCTAGCACAAGTATAAACATCCCGGAAAGTATCGGATATAAAATCTTTTTCGTCAGCAATAAATAAAGCCTCGAAATTTAAAATAGAATCAGCCTTTAGATGGATTTCCTTCAACTCGATTCTCTTATGTGAGGCCTTTTCAATTAGGGATTCTGAAATTTTTTGAGCCTCTTTTAAATTGTTTTTGAATTGGTTAATTAAGACTTTAAAATTGGCATTTTGTCCATCTTCAAGTCCCTTTAAATAGGCTTGAATTACTTGATCTGTAGTAAAAACATCTTCCTCTTTCCTCCAATAATTGGAATCAGATTTCTTATGAGACAATGTGATTGACATAAGTATAGGACGGCAAAATTGGTGTTAATGGTGCTAAAGGTAGAAAAAATTTAATAAAATCAAAACCATACTCATTGATTATCAATGAAAAACTTTCTTAAACTGACTCAAAAACCGGTTTGCGTGGTTTGTAAGTCCCTCTTTTTTGCGGTATTTCAACTGGTATCAAATTAACAATATCCTCAATAGTCATAGGCTTTTTAACCAGTTTTGCTTCCATTGCGGGGGTTACTCTTAATGTCTTGTGTATTCGACAAAAGTTGTAAAAAACGAAATGCAATGCGATTGCGTATGCGTGGTTTTCTATCTTCTTTGAAAAGGCATTTGTGAGCCTTGTAAATCTACGCATCATCATTCGCATTGTCAGGTTTTGGCGTTCTACATAGCTTGTCGAAACATGGTTTGGGTCGGGAGTGCCGCAAATCAATGTTTTCTTTGCTGCCCTGAATCGGGACGGGCTATACTTCTTATCTGCGCCTGTAGCCTCTTTTTCCGAACCGTACAACTTGACTAGCATAGAATAGTCTATCTGACTGCCGAAGTTGTCTGTAACAGCCTCTAAATAGGCGTGGTGGCCATCTGTAGTTAATTGAATCCTATTGCTTATCCTAGATGCTACATCGTGCATGAATGTATTTGCGCTATCTGCATCCCTATTGCCAATATTCCAGCTAAGTATCAGTTTTGAATCCGCATCTATGGCTGTCCATGTCCAAATATCACCTGCATTCTCCATGCCTTCCGGCTTGTTCTTTTCCTTGCTATAAACGAATGACCATATTTCGTCACATTGCACCCGCTTTGATTTAAGACCAATTACGGTGCTGTCATGGAACTCCCAACAGGCCCGGCCAACATTAACCAGCAGCTTTACTACTGTGTCCTTACTTACATCACACATCCGGCTAGTGCTGCGAATGGAATTTCCCTCAACTAAAGCAGATATTATCTGCACCTGTTTTTGTATTGGTAACTTATTCATAGAACAAATTTAGGCATTATGCTTGACCGGTCAAGCATTTACTGAATATTTATTTTTTCCCCTATTTTTGTGTTGGTGGATCGTATCGGAATCGAACCGAGCAGCCCGAATCTAAACTCCCGGCTGCCTCCCAAGAGGACGACCCAACGAGATTGAAAGCCCCTTTACCGGGGCTTTCCCTTTTTTACCTTGCTCTTATGTTTATTGAATTGCGTATTAGTTTCATTATGCCGCTAATTTCGGACACAATGGCAGCAATTGGGGGGAACTGGGGGGAAGCCAGGGGGAATTCCCCCTAAGCAAATAATTAGAAACTAATACTTTACACTATTTGGATTGTCTTTCTTTGCTTGATTATGAAGGTCTATGAATTTACTTTGCCAGTAGGCGGCCAACTTGGGGTCTTCTTTTATTTCGCTCCATTTCTTTTGTAATTGCTCCAAACTAATGTCTTCCGACTTGTTTGTCGTAAAGCTATTTGAAATCATTTCATGGAGGGTTTTTATTTCCGATGGTTCTGTAATTATTCCCGTATCAATTAAGGCCTTAAAAAAATACATTAGTTGCTTAACGGTAACATTTGTTCTTATTCGGCCCTGCGCCTGACGGGGTGCTTCTATTAATTTCTGCACGGGTGGATTAAGCCTATTTTGCTCTTTGTAGATTGCTATTTCCTGAAGTGCTACATACTTCCCTTCGTCAAATAATTTAAGGTGCTTTTCAATTTTCTTCCTAAAATTTCCAACTATTTTCATTACAAAGTCTTTGTATTTTTTAACTTGATAATAGTCCAAAAAGTTTGCAGGCAAATCATTACAATAATATTTTCTATTTAGTTTTTTTTCTTTATACGGTATGCGACTTCCTAAAGCCCATATTGGAGTACGAAATCCTGACTCTTCATATTCTTCGTTCTCGCCTAATGTTTTAAAGTATTTGGTATCTCTGAATTTTCCCACTTCTATCTCAAGCCTCTGTTCCAAATCAGAATTAGTATGAACATTGTGTTCGTCAACAACTTTCCAAAAATAACTCCCATTGGGTTCTGCTTTTAGCCTCCAATCAATATCCAACCACTCTCTCAGTTCTTCAAACATTATAACTTGTGTATTTTTATTAGTTGTATTTACAGTTTGTAATATTTCATTTTCCATTCTATTATGTAGGGTATAAAGTAATTCTTCCCAATTATCAACTTTATAGCTATTGCTTGAACCCCCTTTTGCCATCCGTGTATAAGCCTCCATATACTCAATAATCTGTCCCTTTTCAAAATAGTCAAGGGTTAATTCTATTGCCTTTTCAATACGGGGGAATTCGGGCTTCATACACCCAAAATAGCATTTTTGCTTTACCGTAAAAGCATTAATTTAATACCTTTGTCAATCAGCTTTAAAACACTTGACTATGTTCGATTTAGAAAAGGGACAAATTGGTAAAATTTTTGAGGGGAACATTTTATTAGAGCATCACCCCACTTCGTGGCTGTCATTAGCTTATGAATTAAAAAGGGTTGAGGAACTAATATATCTTGACTTTCTTAGAGATTGGGATTTAATCAGGATAATGGATAAAACGAAGGCTTACAAGCCTCACCCGGCAACCCCTAACAAAATTCACTATCTAGTGATTGGTCTCGCACTAGAAAATTTATTAAAATGCTTATACTTAAACAAGCATCCAACCCTGATTAAAGATGGTGAAATAAAGGATAAGTTATTTAAATCACATAACCTTGTTCAAATAGCGACTGAAAAATTGGAATTTAAACTAAGTAGCGAGGAAAAGTTTGTACTTGAGTTGGGGACAAAATCGGTTATATGGTTTGGGAGATACCCAATTCCCTTAAAACAAAGTGATACTATTGCCGGAACTCATATTAAAAGAGCAGACGTTCATTTAGCTTTCCATGTGTTATTTGAAAAACTATTCTCTTTAGCAAAAATAAAATCTTCCAACCAAGAGGTTCCATTAAAACCGGATAATCACTCTTTATAACCCCATCTTGCGGCTGCTGCTTTTTGGGCTATTTCCTTACGTCTTTTTGGAGATAGTTTTTTAGCCCTAGCCGGGCCTCCTTTTTTACCACCTGCGCTTCCTAGTATTTGGGCGGCTGATCTTGTGTCACCGACATCCCCGGTCGCCAGGTCAACAACTGATTTAGCTTTCCTATTGGTATCTTTTGGGAGTTTTGCTTTCTTTGCCATAGCCCCAAAGGTAAGTAAATTCTATGCTTATTCGGTCAAGCATTGAAAAACAAGACTATGTGAGCAATTTCAAATTAGGACACTACCGTCTTTTCAGTGATTACGGTTTTAACCGGAGGATGTGTTATCTTTGCAGACTCTCATGAGTGTTAAGGATTTGCTGGAACGGTATCAAAAAACCCCCCGCCTTTTTCAACTGGCGGACAGGCTTTCTCTTGCCCAGCCTCAAAAGATTTACCTGGAAAATTTGCGCGGGAGCGCCTCGCAGTTCGTCGTGGCCGCTGCATTTACTCACCCGGCGCTTGCACAGCAGAACCACCTGATCGTACTGAATGATTCGGAAGAAGCCGCTTATTTTCATAATACGCTGGAGAACCTGACCTCCGCGCTGGATATCTTTTATTTTCCATCCTCCTTCAAGAACAGGAAGAATTACCGGCTGATGAATTCGTCGCATGTCATGCTCCGGACGGAAGCGCTGACAAAGATCGCCGCCGGCGGAAATAAAAAAGTGATCGTTACCTATCCCGAAGCGCTGTTTGAAAAAGTGGTAAAGCCCGAAAGGCTTTCTTCCAATATCATCCTGATCAAATCGGGTGATACGCTGGATGTGGAGCAGCTGCTGCTCAAACTGTCGGACCTGGGTTTTGAGCGAACGGATTTTGTGTATGAACCCGGGCAGTTTGCCATCCGCGGCGGGATCCTGGATATTTACTCTTTCGGGAACGAAAAGCCTTACCGGGTTGAGCTTTTCGGAAATGAGGTGGATTCCCTCCGGATCGTGGATCCGGAAACACAATTAAGTGAAAGAAAGTTGCTCCAGGTTAATATCATCCCGAATGTGGATACACAGTTCACCAACCAGGACAGGATCTCCTTGTTTGAATTTCTCCCGGGAAACACGGTACTATGGATGCAGGAATATGACCTGTGCAAGGAACACCTGGTGGAGAGTTATGAAGAGCTGGAAGCTTTCTTACAGATACAGGAAGTTCTTAAGGACCAAGGTACAGGGCACAAGGCACAAGGTACAGGGCACAAGGCACAAGGTACAGGGCACAAGGCACAAGGTACAGGGCACAAGGCACAAGGTACAAGGTACAAGTTGCAGGACGAGCAGGAGGATAAACAGGCCAGGAAGGAGATATCTACCGGTGATTTTATAACAGTTTCTGATTTTGAAACAAATATCCGCCAACGGCATGTAGTCGGATTTGGGCACGGTGATTCTTTTCCGGAGGATTATCACACGCTGACCATTCCGTTCAATACCCGGGAACAACCCGCTTTTAACAGGCAGTTCGACCTGCTGATACGCGACCTGAAGAGTTGGGAGGACAAGGGGTTCCAAATTTCTATTTTCGCGGAGAATCCAAAACAACTGGAAAGGTTACAGAGTATTTTCGACGATCTGAATGCCGGGATCGTCTTTAACCCCGTACCTGTTTCCATCTACGAAGGTTTTATTGACGAAGACCTGCAGATCGTTTGTTATACGGATCACCAGGTCTTTCAGCGGTATCATAAGTACAAGGTCAAACAGGCTTATAATAAGAACAAGGCGCTTACTTTGCGGACGCTTCGCGAACTGCAGCCCGGCGATTTTGTAACGCATATCGATCACGGCGTCGGGATCTTCAGCGGTTTGCAGAAACTGGAAGTGAATGGCAGGATGCAGGAAGCGGTGAGACTCATCTACAAGGACACGGATATCCTGTATGTCAATATCAACAGCCTGCACAAGATCGCCAAGTACACCGGTAAGGAAGGCAGTGTTCCGAAAGTGAACAAGCTCGGCAGCGATGTTTGGAATAAGCTAAAAGAAAAAACCAAGGCAAAGGTCAAGGAGATTGCTTTTGACCTGATCAAATTGTATGCGAAGCGGAAAGCGCAGCAGGGGTTTCAGCATTCGCCTGATAATTATCTCCAAACGGAACTCGAAGCCTCTTTTATTTATGAAGACACTCCCGACCAAAGCAGGTCCACAGCGGATGTAAAGAAGGATATGGAATCGGCATCTCCGATGGACAGGCTGGTATGCGGAGATGTAGGGTTTGGAAAAACGGAGGTTGCCATACGGGCCGCTTTCAAGACCTGTGTGGACGGGAAACAGGCAGCGGTGCTGGTGCCTACCACCATCCTTGCATTCCAGCACTATAAAACCTTTAGTGAAAGGCTGAAGGATTTTCCTGTTACGGTTGATTATATCAACCGTTTCAAATCCGCAAAAGAGAAAAAGGAGACGCTGAAAAAACTGGAAGAAGGCAAGGTGGATATCATTATCGGTACGCACGGATTACTTGGAAAAGATGTGAAGTTCAAAGACCTGGGATTGCTGGTGGTGGATGAAGAGCAAAAATTCGGTGTGGGTCACAAAGAGAAGATCAAAACATTGCGAACCTCTGTGGATTGTTTAACCCTGACCGCCACACCCATACCCCGGACATTGCAGTTTTCCCTGATGGGAGCCAGGGACCTGAGCATTATGAATACGCCGCCGCCCAACCGTCAGCCGATCCAGACGGAAGTGCAGGTGTATAACGAAGATGTGATCCGGGACGCCATTTATTTTGAGACGGAGCGGGGAGGACAGGTCTTCTTTATTTACAACCGGGTTGCCGGTCTGCCGGAAATGGCCGCGATCATCCAGGCTCTTTGTCCGGACCTGAGTATTGGGTATGCTCACGGCCAGATGGAAGGACATGAACTGGAAGAAAGGATCCTCGACTTTATTGAAAAGAAGTATGATGTGCTGGTTTGCACCAATATCGTGGAGAGCGGAGTTGATATTCCCAATGTGAATACCATCATCGTTAATAATGCGCACCAGTTTGGCCTGAGCGACCTTCACCAGTTGCGGGGGCGGGTTGGCCGGAGCAATAAAAAGGCCTTCTGTTATTTACTGGCACCGCCGCTGAGCACCCTGCCCGATGATTCCAGGAAAAGATTGCAGACCCTGGAACAACACAGCGAACTGGGAAGCGGTTTCCAGATCGCGATGCGCGACCTGGATATCCGCGGCGCCGGAAATTTGTTAGGAGGCGAACAAAGCGGCTTCATGGCGGAGATCGGGTTTGAGATGTACCAGAAGATACTGGATGAAGCGATACGCGAACTGAAACGCACCGAGTTCAAAGAATTATTCAAGGAGGAGATCGCGAAGCAGGATGATTTTGTACAGGATTGCACGATCGATACCGACCTGGAGATCCTGATACCGGATGAATACGTGGAAAGCATCACGGAAAGGCTTTCCCTGTACCAGCGGCTGGATAATTGCGAAACCGAAGAAGCATTGCTTGCCATGCAGCAGGAACTGGCCGATCGTTTCGGGCCCCTGCCCCGGCAGGTGCAGGATCTTTTTATAACGGTACGCTGCCGCAAACTGGCGCTGGATCTCGGCTTTGAAAAAATGAGCCTGAAGGATAATACCCTGCGCTGCTTTTTCATCAACCGGCCTGATTCGCCTTATTTTGAATCCAGGGTATTTAACCAGGTACTTCAGTACCTGCAAACGGAGACCAACCGGGCCAAGCTAAAGCAAACGGGAAAACTATTCCTGCTTATCGCCAATGACATCAGGAGCATGGAAGAGCTGCACCGCTTCCTGTACTCCCTCCACCAGTATTGTTTTGCCTCCCCCGGGGTATTGTCCTGAACAACCTTTTCCCGGTTTCAGCAAACCTTTCCCGCATCCGTCTCGTTGATATACAGTGCCTCCGGGTGCTGGCTAATTTCAGCTAATTGTATTAACTTTAATGAATTATCTGATACTATGAGATTCAATCCAATTCCCTTGATTGCCGGGATCTTATTGCTTTCCATTACTGCGATGGCGCAGGATGGCGCCCGTTATACCCTGCAACTCGCAGGAGGGTCTTTCACACCTTCAGAAAATATCACCAAAGAAAAGATAAAAGAGTTCGATAAAAGACTGGCAAAACTCGGAGGTAAGGGTTTTGTCATCATTCAGTTTGAACAGATCCCTTCCGCGCAACAAAAACTCCTGCTGAAACAACAGGGAATTGTATTACTCGATTATGTTCCCGCACTTGCCTATACCGCCAGTATCACCCGTATGCCGGATTCCTCTTTTCTGCGGCAAATGAAAACCAGGGCCCTGGTTGAACTGACTGCGCAGCAAAAAATGCAACCCGTACTTGCTGCAGGTAATTTTCCTGCCCGGGCAGTGAAGATAGCCGGTACGGTGGATGTATGGATCAGTTTCCCGGCTTCTTTTTCCTTCCCGGAAGTAAGTACAGAACTGCGCACGCGGAACTTTGATATCCTTTCCGCTGATCTCAGGAACTATCGTATTGTCGCCGTACGTACAGCGGTCCAACGGCTGGGTGAACTGGCTTTATTACCCTGCGTGGAATTTGTGCAGGCGGTACCGGGAGAGGATGTACCGTTCAGTTCTTTCTGGACCAACTGGGGAAAGGATGGAATGAGGGCCTCCTTACTCAATGCACCGGTCAGCAAAGGCGGAAAAAATCTGAAAGGTAACGGAGTTGTGATCGGGGTCGGGGATGACGCGGATCCGCAACCGCATGTGGACTTTACGAATAGAATAACATCGCATGCAGCCGCGCCTTATTTACCGAGCGGGTCCTATTATGGCCATGGTGTACATGTCGCAGGGATTGCCGGGGGAGCGGGGGTTGTCAATGAAATAAGAACCGGCTTTGCGCCAGGATCCAAAATAATTTCCCAGGTATTTTCGGGAATATTGAACAATGCACCGGCTTATGCGGCAGATTACGGAATGGTGATCACCAACAATTCCTACGGGTACAATCTTTCAGAATGCAGCACCTTCGGCGTTTATGATCTTTATTCCAGGGTGATGGACCAGCAGGCTTTTGATCTTCCGGAACTGGAACATGTTTTTGCAGCCGGTAACAGCGGTTTGCTCAAATGTGCGCCTTTCCCCGATAGTTTCAGGACGGTAGTGGGAGGATACCAGGCGGCCAAGAATGTTATGACAGTTGGTAACCTATACCCGATCAACAATGAAATATTTATCAACTCCAGCCGCGGACCTGTAAAAGATGGAAGGATAAAACCCGAGATCGCTGGGAATGGCACTTTCATTACCGCACCGGGGCCCTATTCTTCGTTTTATATGGAGAACACGGGAACCAGCATGGCATCTCCCGCCATCGCGGGCGGCCTGGCGCTGCTCTATGAAAAATATAAACTGCAGCATGCCGGTATGAATCCAAAGAACGGGCTTATGAAAGCGCTTGTCTGTAATAGCGGGGATGATTTTGGAAAGCCAGGCCCGGATTTTACTTACGGTTTCGGCAAAGCCAATTTCTGGCGTGCGGTGGATATGCTCGAGAACAACCGCTACAGCGAGGGAAACATTGCTGCCGGACCTCCACAAACGATTACGGTAAACCTGCCGGGAGGTTTGGCAGAGTTCAAGGTAATGCTTTACTGGAATGACCCTCCCGCTGCAGCGGTAGCTTCGCAAACACTGGTGAATAACCTGGACCTGGAAGTGGTTACGCCGGCACCCGCAACGGTACTGCCGCTGATCCTTGATACCCTGCCATCCAATGTTAAGAATCCGGCACAGCCCGGGGTGGATAATATCAATAATATTGAACAGGTGGTCATAAAAAATCCCGTAGCAGGCAGCTATACGATACGGATCAAGCCTACGGCTATTGCACAGAACCCGTCGCAGGACTATGTGGTCGTATATGACTTTGTGCCTGCCGAAACCAAATTGATCACACCCATCGGTGGCGAAGCCTACCAGCAGGGTGAAAATGTGATCGTTCAGTGGGATTCCTACGGAGATCCCGTCAACGACTTTACCCTTGAGTTCTCCTCTGATAACGGAAGCAACTGGATCACGCTGCGTAATAATATTGCCGGTGACAGAAGGCATTATTTTTATACGACTCCCAATCCCAACGAATGGTTCGTTGTTCCTGTTGTTACCACCGACCAGGCGTTGATGCGCATCAGCCGAAACGGAACCGGGTTCACCAGCACCAGCCTGCCATTTGTTATACATGATACCCTTTTCTGCAGCTTGTCAGCGGTGCAGTGTGAAGGAAATTTTTCCATTGACTGGACGGCGGTTCCCGGCGCCACCGGGTACGAAGTAATGATGCTGCAGGGAACGGAAATGACGGTCATTGCCAATGTTTCTGCAGCAACATTGACCTATTCGGTAAGCGGTTTGAACAGGGATTCCGTTTACTGGATGTCGGTGCGGCCGCTGATCGGTACCAGTAACAGCCCGGGAAGGAGAGGTATTGCTGTATCAAGGAAGCCGGATAGCGGAACCTGTGCCGGTTCTATATCGGATAACGATATCAGGGCCGAGTCAATCATCTCTCCGGCCAGGTCGGGACGAATATTAACATCGACCGAACTGGGCAACAATGTGCCGGTAACGATCAGTATTAAAAACCTGGACGATAACCCCACCCCGGGAAATATCACGGTTACCTATATTTTCGATGGAGGCGCGCCGGTCAGTGAAGTGTTAATCAATCCCGGTATTGCAGCCGGCGACACCATTCAACATACGTTCAGCTCAACTATAAATCTTTCCCCGGTAGGGATCCATACGCTGGAGGTTTCCGTATTACAGGCCGGCGATCCGGTTAGTGTCAATAATTCGATCGTTAAGATTTTTAAACAACTGGATAATCCGCCTGTTACCGGAATTGACTACCCGGCCGCCTATACCGATAATTTTGATGCGGCTCCTGTACAATCGCATACCTCGGACCAGGTCGGGCTGACCGGGCTTGACAAATACGATTTTGTCAACAGCAATGATACCGGAAGGATCAGGACCTTTGTCAATACCGGGATAGCCTACTCCGGGAACAGGGCGCTCACCCTGGACGGATTCATGTATAACCCGGCCGGTTATACCGATTCTCTCACCGGAACCTTCAACCTGGATACCTATAATGCAGCTACAGATGATATTCGCCTTGATTTCAGGTACAAAAATCACGGGCAGACCAGCAATGCTGCCAACAAGGTCTGGATCAGGGGCGATGATACAAAGAATTGGGTGGAAGCCTACGATCTTTATGCCAACCAAAACCCGGCAGACGGCAGTTTTAAATTTACCACGAGCATAGAAATCAGCGATCTGTTGCAGAATGCGGGACCGCCGCAGAATTTTTCCGAAAGTTTCCAGGTTCGCTGGGGACAGTACGGGCGGCACATGGCAGCCGATAACAACAGCGGGAGCGGGTACACCTTCGATGATATCCGTTTGTATAAAGTGACCGATGATATGCAGATGATGAGTATCGACACGCCGGTGGTGAACAGTTGCGGGTTGTCCGTGAATACACCGGTAAGGATAACGGTTCGGAATAGCCGAAATACACCGGTCAATACAGTGCCGGTTCGTTACCGGGTAAATAACGGAACCTGGACCCAGGAAAATATTACCGTTATCCCTGCCAATGATACGGTGCAGTTTACTTTTGCAGGCACTTTTGATATGTCGGTGCCCGGTACTTATTTCATCGAAGCTGAAGTTCTTTATGCCGGCGATTCCTATCCTTTGAACGATACTGCCAGTGTCAGTATTGTCAATTCCCCTGTAATTGCGGTTACGAATACCAATCCGCACCTGCAGAATTTTGAAACGGATAACGGCTACTGGTACTCAACGGGCAATGGTTCCTGGGAATACGGAACACCGGCGTCTTACAAGATCAACCGCGCCGCCAGTGGCAGCAAAGCATGGAAAACCCGGCTGGCGGGGAATTATAATGACAACGAAGCCGCCATTTTGTATTCGCCCTGCTATGATATTTCCACCATGACGAACCCCACCCTCAGTTTCAGCGTGGCGCTGGACCTGGAAGATTGCGGTGCCGGTTTTTGTGACGGGGCCTATGTGGAGTATTCCACCAATGGCCGTACCTGGGCAAGATTGGGGGCCAATGGCCAGGGCTTCAACTGGTATAACAAGAGTTATTCCGGCAATAACCTCTGGAGCGTGCAGAACTACCATCGCTGGCATGTGGCTACGATTCCTTTAAGTGTCATTCCGGTCCCGGTTCCACAACTTACACAACTCCGTTTCCGGTTTGTGGTTAGTTCCGATCCCGCGGTCAACAGGGACGGGATGGGCATTGATGATATCCATATTTACAATAACCCGTATGGAATTTATGATGGTCCAACAATGGGCTCACCGGTCACTCAAAACCTTCCCTCCAATTCCGGGTGGATCGATTTTTTTGAAACCGGCAAACTGGTGGCATCGGTGAATACCCTTTCAGATATGGGCAGTACTGATGTGCAGGGATTTATCCATACCGGCAGCGTGCGGATCAACGGTACCCAGTATTATCACAACAGGAATATTACGATCAAACCGGCGAATGTAAACCTTGCCGATTCGGCAACCGTTCGTTTTTATTTCCGGGATTCCGAAACGGAAGCGCTCATCAGTGCTACCGGCTGTCCTGCCTGTTCCAAACCATCCATGGCCTATGAGCTCGGAGTTACCAAGT
This sequence comes from Chitinophagaceae bacterium, assembly GCA_044229375.1. Lineage (GTDB taxonomy): Bacteria > Bacteroidota > Bacteroidia > Chitinophagales > Chitinophagaceae > JJ008. The sequence goes on along the minus strand of JBGATE010000017.1, from coordinate 10,578 downwards.
ACAGTGATACGAATGACGGTAACGAGAACGGAACGCTGGCGGATAATACTACAGGCATGTACCAGTTCATTACATCAGCCAAAACCAGGATCGTTCCTTTTGACATTGGATATTATGCCGAATTCAAAGTGAAAGATTTTTCGGAATTCTGGCTGAACAACGGCAGTTTCAATGGCATCACCCCCTTGCCGCTCAAACTTCTTTCCTTTACGGCTAAAAAGAAAACAGGGGATGAGGTGCTGCTGGAATGGGTTACAACAGAGGAAAGCAATGTTAACAGGTTCGAAGTGGAAGTCGCAAAGGGAAATGCGGAGTACCAGTTGAACCGTTTCAGCCGGATCGGCCTGTTGCCCAGCCAGGGAAATTCTTCCGCGGAACAACGTTACAGCCTGCCTGACACAGAGAATAACAAATCCGGGGTACGGTATTACCGGCTTAAAATGATCGACAATGACAGCCGCTTTACCTATTCACCGGTAAGACCCGTATCATTCAGCGGCGACTGGCAATGGCTGGTCTATCCAAACCCTTCTTCCGGTATTTTCAACCTGGTGGTACAGGTAAATGAGGGTGAAGAAATAAATGTAAAAGTGTATGATGCAGCCGGCAGACTTGCCCGGCAGCAAAAGCTGGCCGCTAACGGCTTTGTGCAAAAAATCCCGGTCGACCTGAACGGCCATGCTATCGCTACCGGACTCTACCTCCTGGAAGTATCTGCCGGAGATAAAAAACAGTCATTCCGCCTGCTCAAGCAATAAAAAACCGTCCCCACATTTACTGTGGGGACGGTTTTCATTCGATTATCGTATTGGCCTACCAGCCCTGTTTTGCCACTCCGGCCTTGATAGCTGCCATGGCCTTTTCTTCTCCCATCAGGGTGGTCAGTTTGTTACCCTTCCCGTCATTTCCCTGTGCCATATAAGCACCTTTTGCAGTCTTGGTGATCACGGCATCGAACATTTCAACCCCTTTCTCTTTCGTTTTTACATTGTAGGCTGTAATTTTTACATCAGACATGGTCAATAGTTTTTGAGTTAGTAATGTTCAAATTTACCGTTTTTAGGCTGGAGGGAGGGGGAAATGCCAAAAAATAAAAGATAATGTGAATAAAAATGATTCATTTGTTATTGAAAAACAACATTTTAATTGAATTATCCGGTTACAAACGAAGGTTGACTGGCTGATACGGCCAGCTCTATTTGAGTGTATTATCCTTTAGAATACCCATCAGAGCTACCTGAATCAAAACACAGCAATGGCCAATTTTCGATAATCACTCTCATCCGGGAATATGATAATTCATCTCGATTTGAACGTCCATTCTTGTATAAATTACGGCTGATTCCGCTTAAGCATGAATTCCGGGTTAACCACAGATGAAGCCAAAGCCAGGCTGGCCAGGGATGGGTTTAATGAGTTGCCTTCAGCGAGGTCAAAGAATATCTGGAAAATTGCCGCTGAGGTTATTCGCGAGCCCATGTTCCTGCTCCTGATCAGTTGTGCAGCCCTCTACATGGTGCTGGGTGACTACCGGGAAGGGATGATCATGCTGTTCACGGTCTTTATCATCATCTCTATCACTTTTTTCCAGTACCAAAAAACAGAACGGGCCCTGGAAGCCCTTAAAAGCCTTTCTTCACCACGGGCCCTGGTCATCCGCGATGGAATGGAAGTCCGGATACCCGGACGGGAAGTGGTTCCCGGGGACCTGATGATCCTGAACGAGGGTGACCGGATCGCTGCTGATGCGGAGCTGGAAAAAGAGATCAACCTGACCGTGGACGAGTCAATGCTGACCGGTGAATCGGTGGCTGTAGAAAAATCGGTTCAGGTCCCGGAAGATAAAAGGGTTTTCAGCGGCACACTGGTTGTCAGGGGCAGGGGTATTGCACGTGTTACCGAAACAGGTATCAACACAAAATTCGGGAAGATCGGTGTTTCACTGAAAAGCATTGAACAGGATGAGACTCGCCTGCAGAAAGAGATGAAAAAACTGATCAGGAACCTCTTCCTCGCAGGCATCTTCATCAGTACCCTGATCGTCGTTTTTTATTATATCACGAGGGGCGACTTTTTACAATCCCTGCTCAATGGCCTGGCCGCTTCTATGGCTATTCTGCCGGAAGAGTTCCCGGTGGTGCTCACCGTGTTCCTTGCTTTGGGCGCCTGGCGGTTGTCAAAGAAAAATGTGCTTACAAGGCGACCTTCGGCGATCGAGACACTCGGTTCAGCAACGGTGCTTTGCAGCGATAAAACCGGTACGATCACGCAAAACAGGATGGAAGTCACCGAAGTTTACGACGGGACGCGATACTATGCTGCCGGAGAGTTCACCAATGAAAACGAGGAAAAGCTGATGCTGCTTCTTTCGGCCCATCATGCTTCCGGTCTGAAATCGGTGGACCCTATGGAAATTGCCATCAGCGAAGCTTATTTTAAAAATAGCGGAAAGGGGAAAGATGATCTCAAACTGGTAAAAGAGTATGCATTCAACCGCGCATCAATGGCTATGACAAGGGTGATGCAGGAAGAGGACGCCCCGGCCTATTCGGTTTTCGCAAAAGGGGCACCGGAAGGGATTTTCAGTTTATGCAGGTTATCCGGTGCTGAAGAGGCCCGGCATATGACCGCGGTAGAAAAGATGGCCGCAAAGGGCTACCGGGTGATCGCCGTTGCCAATGCGGTATGTGAAAAAAAAACGCTGCCGGAAAAGCAGGAAGAGTTTGATTTTACATTCAGCGGCCTGATCGGGCTGACGGACCCCATCCGGCCTGAAGTTCCCGGTTCCATCAGAGATTGCCTGACAGCCGGAATTAAAGTGATCATGATCACCGGTGATTATCCGGTTACCGCACGCAGTATCGGGGATCAGATTGGTTTGCCCCGGGAAGGGAAACTGATAACCGGTGCGGAGCTGGAAGCAATGAGCGACGCGGATCTAAAAAAACAAATAACAACCGTCAGCATTTTTGCGAGGGTGGTGCCGGAACAAAAACTCCGGATCGTGGAAGCGCTGAAAGCCAACAAAGAGATCGTTGCCATGACCGGTGACGGGGTGAACGATGCTCCCGCGTTAAAGGCGGCCCATATCGGTGTGGCCATGGGAAAGAAAGGAACCGATGTGGCAAGGGAGTCCTCGGCGCTGGTGTTACTCGATGATAATTTCGCATCGATCGTTGCCGCCATCCGTTCGGGGCGCCGCATTTTTGATAACCTGCAAAAAGCCATGTCTTATATACTGGCCATTCATATTCCCATTATCGGGCTCACGCTGATCCCTGCTTTTGATTCTTCTCTCCCGGTTTTGCTGATGCCGCTGCATATCATATTCATGGAACTGATCATCGATCCGGTATGTTCGGTAGCCTTTGAAACAGAGCAGGAAGAAAAAGGGATCATGAACCGGCCGCCCCGGCCTCCGGGGGAGGACTTTTTCGGCTTCCAAAAGATCCTGGGCAGTTTTCTAAGCGGTTTATTGCTGCTGCTTATGGTATTGGTGATCTATTTTCTTTCCCGGGGGGAAGGACATACGGAAGGGGAGATCAGGGCCATTACTTTTTCCGCCCTCATCATCGGGAATATTTTCCTGATCCTGACCAATCTATCCAAAACCCGCACTGTGTTTGCGGTCATTGCCGAAAGGAACAGCACGATCATGATCATCCTGCTGACCGCATTTATCCTGCTGCAAGGGGTGATCTTCATTCCTTACCTGCAGGAGCTGTTTAATTTTGAGTACCCCGGTTTCGGTCACCTGCTCCCCTCCGGGGCAGGAGCCCTGATAATGGTCTCGGTACTGGAAACAGTGAAATGGATAAAAAAGAAAAGGCGGGCCCGTAAACCGCCTGTCGTTGCCGGGTAACTTTTTTCAGGTTATTGCTTGTCGTTATAACTGGCAGACGGCAATGATTGATGCGCCGGCAGGATTGTATGAAATTGGATCATACATCCAGCTTCGCATACTTCGCGTGGCTTTCGATGAATTCCCTCCTGGGGGCCACCTCATCACCCATCAGCATGCTGAATACCCGGTCTGCCTCGGCGGCGCTTTCGATCGTGACCTGTTTCAAGGTGCGGGTTTCAGGATTCATGGTCGTATCCCATAACTGGTCGGCGTTCATTTCACCCAAACCTTTGTAGCGCTGCACATTCACGGAATCATCCTTGCCACCGCCCAGTTTTTCGATCCAGGCCTTGCGCTGGATTTCGTTCCAGGCATAGGATTGCTCTTTGCCCTTCTTGACCAGGTAAAGCGGCGGTTGTGCGATATATACATAGCCCTGCTCCACCAGCTCGGTCATATAGCGGTAAACAAAGGTCAGGATCAGCGTGGCGATATGGGATCCGTCCACATCGGCATCGGTCATGATGATCAGCTTGTGATACCGTAGCTTACTAAGGTCAAGCGCCTTGGGGTCCTCGGCTGTGCCGATCTTGACTCCCAGCGCGGTGAACATATTGCGGATCTCTTCGTTGTCATAGATCTTATGCTCCATGGCCTTTTCCACGTTCAGTATCTTTCCGCGGAGGGGAAGTATGGCCTGGAAACTCCGGTCACGACCCTGCTTGGCCGTACCTCCGGCGGAATCACCCTCCACGAGGAACAATTCACAACGTTCGGGATCCCGGTCTGAGCAATCGGCCAGTTTACCGGGTAAACCGCCTCCGGTCAGTACCGATTTACGCTGCACCAGTTCTCTTGCCTTACGGGCCGCTGCCCTAGCCTGGGCTGCAAGGATCACCTTATTGATGATATTCCTGGCGTCTTTTGGATTTTCTTCGAGATAGGCATCCAGCACTTTGGAGACGGTCGTATCCACTACACCCATCACTTCACTGTTTCCAAGTTTGGTCTTGGTTTGTCCTTCAAACTGCGGTTCGGGCACTTTCACGGAAATGATCGAGCTTAAGCCCTCCCGGAAGTCGTCGCCCTCAATTTCTACTTTGGCCTTTTCAAACAGGCCGTTCTTATCCCCGTAACTTTTAAATACCCTCGTCAGTGCCCGGCGAAAACCCGCCACATGCGTACCGCCTTCGATGGTATTTATGTTATTGACATAAGAGTAAATATGTTCGTTATAACTGTCGTTGTAATTCAATGCCACTTCCACAGCCACATTGGTGGCCGGGTCGAGTCCTTCCACGAACAGCACTTTCGGGATAAGTGAATTCCGGCCGGCGCTCTGGTCCAGCATCTCTACGAATTCAACGATCCCGCCTTCGCTGTAAAACTCCTTTCTGTACGGTTCATTGTTTTCATCCAGTTCCCTTGTATCCGTTAAGTGGATCCGGATCCTCCTGTTTAAATAGGCCAGTTCACGAAGTCGGCTCTCCAGGATATCACGGTTATAGACCGTGGTAATGAATATGGACGCATCCGGCCAGAATTGTACGCGGGTGCCGGTCTTGTCGCTGGTACCGGTTTCCCGTACCGGATACTGGGGGATGCCGGTGTGGTATTCCTGTTCAAAGGTCTTTCCATCCCTGTTAACGGTCACCTGCAGTTTGGAGCTGAGGGCGTTTACGCAGCTTACGCCCACGCCATGCAATCCGCCCGAAACCTTGTAAGAGCCCTTGTCGAATTTACCACCGGCATGGAGCACGGTCATCACCACTTCGAGGGCTGAACGTTTTTCTTTGGCATGCATGCCCGTGGGAATACCGCGGCCGTCATCCTCCACGGAAACGGAATTGTCCTCATGTATGGTCACCTGGATATTTTTACAATATCCTGCAAGCGCCTCATCGATGGAGTTGTCCACCACTTCATATACCAGGTGGTGCAATCCTTTCACTCCGATATCCCCGATATACATGGCGGGGCGTTTCCGCACCGCTTCAAGACCTTCTAAAACCTGGATACTGTCGGCGCCGTATGATCCGGTTTGTACGGGTGCCTTTGCATTGATTTCTGTACTCATAAATTGGACAAAATCCTCTCTAAAAATGGGGAAAAAAATTAACTCACAAATGTACAGAAATCAACCCGGCTGACCCGTATTTCAGGGTCTTTTTTTGGGGCCTGAGAGCCCGTTTTTTGTTAATAAAAAATGCCCTTTCAGAAAGGGCATGTACGGTCGTCCGGAAATGAATGAAATCGCTATTTTTTGACGATCTGAGCCACCAGGTCGGCCTCTGCGCAAACCTTATTGCCCACATAAGCCGTTCCCCTCATTTCGCAGATCCCGCGCCGGATAGCGCTGGAAAGCTCCATCTTCAGTATCAGGGTATCACCAGGGCGTACCATATGCTTGAACTTGCAGTTATCGATCTTCAGGAAATAGGTGTCGTACTGCCCGGTGCCGCTCAGGTTGATGGCCAGGATACCGCCGCATTGCGCCAGGGCCTCGATCTGGAGTACGCCGGGCATAACAGGGTTGCCGGGAAAATGACCGGCGAAGAACCATTCATTGAACGTGACATTTTTGATGCCTACGATATGCGTGTCGCTGAGCTCAATGATCTTGTCGACCAGGGCAAAGGGAAAACGGTGCGGTAATGTTTTCTCGATGAACTGCTGGTCGTAGATGGGTGGCTGGTTGGGATTATAGACCGGCACCCCGCGGGTATGTTTGTTCTTTTTGATATACTGTTTTATTTTTTTGGCAAATTCCACATTCGTGCTGTGACCGGGACGGTTGGCAATGATCCGACCTTTGATGGGATAACCCACCAGGGCGAGATCACCGACCACATCCAGCAGTTTATGACGGGCCGGCTCATTAGGGAAACGGAGTTCAAGATTGTTAAGATACCCTTCGCTCTTCACCTCGATCTTATCTTTCTTGAAGATCTTCCGTAACCGCCCCATTTCACTCTGGTCAACCGGTTTGTCAACGATCACAATGGCATTGTTCACATCACCGCCCTTGATCAGGTTGTTATCGATCAGCATTTCCAGCTCATGCAAAAAGCAAAAGGTCCGGCAGGGAGCGATCTCATCCTTGAAATCGCGGATATGTTTCAGCCCGGCATGCTGTGTGCCGAGTACGGGTGAGTTGAAATCGATCAGCGTGGTGACCTGGTATTCCATGGCGGGCATGGCCACCATCTCCACCCTTTTCATCTCATCATAATGGTAAATATTCTCATCCAGGCTGTACCAGATCTTTGCGGCATCCTGCTCCACAACACCGGACTCCTCAATGATCTCCACGAAAGGCTGAGAACTTCCGTCGATGATCGGGATCTCCGGACCATTGACCTCGATGAGGCAATTATCCACTCCCATGCCCACCAATGCCGCCAGCACATGCTCCACCGTACTCACTTTGGCGCCTTTGATCTCCAGGGTTGTTCCCCGGCTCACATCCGTTACCAGGTCGCAGTCGGCCTTGATAATGGGCTGGTGCGGCAGATCGATCCGCTGGAACTGGAACCCGAAACCCGGAGCGGCAGGATTCAGGGTAAGATCGGCCATTACCCCGGTATGCAGCCCTGTCCCGGAAATGCTCACCGGCTTGTTCAGGGTGTGCTGTTTATCCGGGTTAAAGTTGGGTGACATCACGCCAACGTTATGACTCTTGTTTTCCGAAGATGTAATCATCCGGCAAAGATAAGAGAATCGGAAAATGCCGGCACAAGGGCGATCGTATGCTGATAATCATGCTGCCCGCTGCCCAATATCATAGTGCCGGGCCTGTTTCAGATGATAACTTAACGGTTGTTAATGAATTTTTTTCCCCAAAAACAGGTAATATGAAAAAGTACTTTTTACCACTGATTTTCATTGTGAGCACAGCCGGCGCACAACAGTGGGCCAAACAGTATGATTTTGTGGACGATTGTGTCTGCGGACTTGCCAAAGTAAGTAAGGACGGGAAGATCGGGTATGTTACCAGCGACGGAAAACTGGTGGTACCCCTGGAATATGACGAGGCCATTACTTTCAGCGAGGGACTGGCTGCCGTCCGGAAAAATACTAAATGGGGATACCTCGACAGTACCGGAAAAGTAGTAATGGAACCCAAATATGAGGATGCTGCATCCTTTCATGAAGGAATGGCCGCTGTGCGGAAGGAGGGTAAATACGGGTTTATCAACCGGGAGTTTGAAGTGGTCATACCGTATAGTTTTTCCATGGCAGGACGTTTCTCCGAAGGACTGGCTGCCGTAGCCAACAGCAAGGATCAATGGGGTTATATTAACAGCAGCGGAAAACTGGTGATCGGGTATGCATTCACCTTTGCGGATACCTTTGTCGACGGCATGGCGAGGATCATGAAAGGCTCCAGTATGAAGTACATTGACCCGGCCGGTAAGGAGATCAAGGAATAACCGTTCCGTATCAGATGATACGATAGTTACGGTATTCGAACAGTCGTTTCCCCGTCCATTTTTCTATCCTGTAAAGCAGCTTGTTGCTGAAAGAGAATCGTTTTCTCCTGACATCAAAATTCACCTGCCAGTTCTTTTCCGCGATACGTTCCCGCATCACCGCGGGATGGGTGCCGCGGAACCGGGCCAGGGAGTCCACATCATTGAAAAAATCAAATTCCTGTTCACCGTCGATCTGCGGGGCCCGGTAATCCTGCCCGTTCCAGAGCGTATAGAAACTGTTGAGCTTTTCCAGTTGTTTGTGCGGATGGCGAACCCAGCCATAATGATAAATGGAGGCATCAATCTTTTTAACTCCCAGTTTTTTATTTTGCCGGGTCCGGAAACCCTGCGCATCCCGGTATGAACAGATATTTCCGTTATTCCTGATCATCCGGATCTCATGACCATACCAGCGGCGTGAATCGCCGGTATAATCATACGTTCCGTAAAAATGATGATAGCGGAAAAGAAGTCCCTCCACTTCCTTATTGTCAAGGTATTTTTTAGCCGACAGAACAATGGTATCAAGATCTTTCTCATGTACCACTTCATCGGCCTGCAGGTAAAAGGCCCAGTCGAATTCGGGAGGCACCTGTGCCAGGGCCTTATCGGTTTCCGCTGCCAGCACCCGTCCTCCTTCTTTCAGGGATTCGTCCCATACCGAATGAACGATCCTGATCTTGGGTGAGTCGATCGATGCAATCAGTTGTAAAGTGCCGTCTTCGCCATTACCTACGCAAACAACGAATTCATCCACTATGGGAAGTATGGAAGAAATGGACTCCCGTACCGGGTAATCAAACTTTACCGCATTCCTTACAAAGGTGAACCCGCATATTTTCATGGCTGAATTTGTTGCCGGGGTCAGGATACCTTCACGCCCAATAATTGTTTGACCAGCGTCTCCAGTTCCTGTACTCTTTTTTCGAGTTCCGGAAGCGTTCGGGCAGCGGCCTGGCTGCGTAACGCGGAAGTATAATCAAATGCGGGAGAACCGGTAACGGCCTTGCCGGGTTCGACCGACTTACTGACGCCGCTTTGTGCGTTCACTTTGGCGCCATCGCCGATCTGGATATGCCCGACGATACCCGCCTGTCCGCCGATCATAACGCCATTCCCGATCTTGGTGCTGCCGCTGATTCCGGCCTGTGTGGCTATCACCGTGCTGTGCCCTACTTCCACGTTATGGGCGATCTGGATCAGGTTGTCCAGTTTGGCACCGCTTTTAATGATCGTGGAGCCGATCGTTGCCCGGTCGATCGTGGCATTGGACCCGACCTCCACGTTGTCCTCAATCACCACATTCCCGATCTGCGGCACTTTTTTGAAACTGCCGTCGGCCTGCTGGGCAAAACCAAATCCATCACTGCCGATGATCGTTCCCGCATGAATGGTCACATTGTTCCCGATCCTGCAGTCGTGGTAGATCTTTACGCCGGGATGGATGATACAGTTCTCGCCAACCACCGCGTTATCGCCCAGGAAAACATTGGGGTACAATTTGCTGTTGTTGCCCACTCTCGCATTTTCGCCCACATAGGTAAAGGCGCCGATATAAACATTTTGCCCGTGAACGGCGGACGGGGCTATATAACTCGGCTGCTGGATACCGGTCAGTTGCTGCTGCTTTATCTCCTGGTATTTACCGAGTAATGTGGCAAAGGCGCTGTACGCATCGGGTACGCGGATGAGAGTGGCGTGCACGGGTTGTTTCAGTTCAAAACCCTCATTGATGATGATAATGGACGCGGCAGTTTTATATAAATACTCTTCGTATTTGGGGTTGGCAAAAAAAGTAAGCTGTCCGCTGCTGGCTTCTTCTATTTTTCCAAAGGAAGAAACGGTAACGGTACCGTCACCTTCCACTTTCCCGTTTACCAGGAGCGCTATTTGCGAAGCGGGGAACTGCATGTAGTTAAGCTTTGAGCTTTGAGTTGTTAACCGCGGGTAACCCGTTTTTTCAGGACTCGCAGCTCATTGCCCGAAGCTATCTCATATAACAAATATAATATTTTCTGACAGCGCCGCTAAGGTTATGCTGTATCAGCGCATTATCCACCTCGGAAATGTCCTTTACCGTTCCGTCCCTGAAAAGGATATTGATCCTTTCATCACCCGGGTCGTACGTGGTATTGCTGGCTTCCCCGGTGAATACAAAATAACCGGCGTCCTTTTCGCTGACCCCGATTTTCAAACAGGCTTCCTTACGCTTTTCCTGCAGCACCTGTTCACCGAATGGCTCCGCCTGCAGTTTTACCT
>JBGATE010000179.1:0-5967 GCA_044229375.1 Chitinophagaceae bacterium | reverse complement strand
AATACAAATTACCCGGGCGGTCCCACCAGCTATGGCTACCATGTAAAACGCCGTCTCAACCCCCTCGATGAATGGATCACTTCAGCAGCGCAAACCGGATCGGTTACGATCACCCGGCTGGACACCACGGCCCAGATCGCTTCCGGCACTTTCCAGTTCAATGCCCAGAACATGGTGAATGCGGCGCAGACGATTTCAGTGACGGAAGGGAGATTCGATGTAAAGTATTAGTGAGAACCAAGAACCGAAGAAACAAGATCCAAATAAGCACCCAATCATAATATCAAAAGAAATTAGAAATTAAAACCTGGCCCCGATTTTAAAACGGGTCTTTGATAATCCACGTTTATCATGCCCTGCCTGCCGGTGCTAATGAGGAGAGACGGCCTGCCTTAGCTTCGCTACGGGAAGTAAACCGGTCCTGCCATAACAGGGACTTGTAATAAAAATCCGGCATCTGCCGGAGGGATTTCGTTTCCAACAGACCTCCACCTACACAATTGCAACCCCTGATAAGCCCAAGATCGTGCAACCACCCACTATGAACTCCGGACTCTGAACTGCCAGAGCCTGACCAAAATCACCGCTTCGCCCCCCGAAATCATAGGAATCCCCTGGCAGCAACCACTACCTTCCGCCAAAACAACATTATGGATACAACAACATTCCCCGCCCTCGTGGTACCGGACCTTGTCGCGGATACCGAAACCATGCTGATGGACCCCGTCAATATCCGCCTCGGTGAAGATATCCGGGACACGGACCTGATCATCGACAACATCATAGCCTGGCAGAAAGAAAGAGGCGCCGATGCCAGTTGGCTCTATGCCGTGAAGGAATTCAGTCATGACGACAAGGTAAAATGGATCTTTTCATTGCCCGACCCCGGACGTCTTCTGCATGCCGAAGAATCTTTTATTTTCCCGGTCACCCTGCATGTTACCCTGATGCTGAAAGTGGCCGAGACCGTGGCCGGCGAGTCCCTGTATGAAATGAAGGATATCGAGAAGAAGATCGAGAAGTGCTTACCGGTGAATGAATGAAGAGGTTGATTGAATGCGGGTTGAGATGGTGAATGACTGGTTGAGAGACCGGGAGGGGAGTTGGCAGTCTGCAGTCTGAAGTCTGAAGTCAGTACCCCAAGTCATATACTTGCTACTGATTCAAACTACAGTGGAATGCTACGCAGCATACTTGAAAATTGAGCATTGATAGTTGAACATTGTACATTTCTTCTTCAAATGTTCATTCTGTTCCCCGGTGTACTCCTGGAACTTCCAGTATGAGATCTTCCCCATATGCCGAGGCGGGCGTTTGGTAGCCGGCGGTGAAATTTCTTTGCAATACTTTTTTTACCAGGATCAGCGCGCTGTAAGCGGTCAGCGTATAACCATCGGGTCCGCTGAGACGGGCCGTGGCAGTTTTACCTGCTGCATTGCGGGCCCGTCCCCATACCACGCTCAGGGATTGGCTACGCTGTTCATCGGAAGGGCCCGCCGGTTTTTTGTTGATCTTCTTTATTAGCCAATTGCGGACAAGACCGGTCCGCAATACCCAGTTAAACAAGGGCTGCAGTTTCAACAGGTAAAATACTTTCTTTGGCATTCCGGTATAACTTTCAATATCCGGTATGCCCGTTGTAAAATGGGCAGTAGAAATATCACCCCAGGGGATGGTCATCACAAATAATTTTTTGACAGAACCTCCTGCAACGAATTCCACCCGCATCCCTTTTTTACCCAGTGGCTGACGGACGATCTTCCCGTTCTTCCTGACCGCTCCGCCTTCACCCAGTTTGTTCACCATGGTGGTGGCCGTGCCGTGGGATAGCCCGCCGCCAAGGGTGGCAAAAGCCAGTTGCAGGGAAACCGCATCGGGCAATAAATTTTTCAACTGCAATGCCAGGCAATCCGTGGGCACCACATCAAAGCCTGCACCGGGCAATAGCATGATGCCGGCTTTTTTTGCGGCGGCATCATATCTTTTGATCATTTCAAAAATGCTGATATCACCATTGATATCGAGGTAATGGGTGCCGGTCCCAAGGCAGGCATCGATCATTTGCCGGGCCGTGAACTGGAAGGGCCCCGCTGCATTCATTACGACCTTTACTTCCTTTAAAGCTGCGAGTAAAGCAGGCGTATCATTCACATCAAATACCCGGTAAGCAAACCCGAATTTATTCGCCAGCGGTTCAATCACTTCTTTTCTTCTCCCAGCGAGGATGGGCTGCAGGTCATATTGCCTTGCATAGCGGGCGATCAGTTCGCCACTGTAGCCATTGGCACCGTAGAGGAGAAAACTGTCAGGAAGCATATTGTGAGGTAAAAGTTACAAGGCACAAGGTACAAGGCACAAGGTACAAGGCACAAGGTACAAGGCACAAGGTACAAGGTACAAGGCACAAGGTACAAGAATAGAACTCCGTATCATTAAACCGGATCTTCAGCAGCAGCCGGTCCCGTTCTTTTTTGTATATTTATCATCGACACAAGAAAAGAACGATCCATAAATGCGTACCTGGATTCTCCTATTGACCCTTTCCTTCGGCCCAGTTGTTATAAACGGGCAGGTTGCTCCCCCAAAACCCGTACCCAGCCTTCCTCCACCGCCCCCGCCTCCTGAACCAACCGTTGGCTCAGGTAATACCGGGTTCCAGCTGTTGAAAATACCGGTGACCGGGAATTATTTCCTGGGTATGACCCGTACGGAATATGACAGCCTTAAAAATATCGCTCCGCTGACCCTGAAGACGGGAAAAGCGGAATACGGAGTAACCGCTGAAACTTTGTTTTCCGGAAGACGGTTATTCATGCTTACACTTACCCAGGACAGTAATTTTAACGCTGCGCCGGCAGATATCGTGGATATGTATTTAACAAAACTGGGCGAACCGGATAATAGAGTTACCAGTGATACTACCGTGCAGTTGCCCGGCACAAATGATCCCTCCCTGAAAACTGAATACCCGGTAAAGAAAGTAAAGCTTACCTGGAATTTTCAATACCACGATATTTTCATTACCGTTCTGATGATCGACCTCCGCAACGGCGGCACCTGGAGATTTGTTCATACCATCCGCTATGAGGGTAATGAGCTTTTCCGGTCTATGCTGAAAAACCTTGAACTGCGGGAGGGAAACTGATATACCCGTCGGTACGGATAACGGAACCCCGGGTTTATCTTATCTTCAACGTTGATTTTGCATTGAAATTTAATCACTCCCTATGCTGCGATCACTGATCATAATTATTCTGACTGTCATGCTGCTGCCTTCCTTCGGGTTGGCGCAGAAAACCGATCCGGTCCCCATTGATATCAAAAACGATACGAAGCGAAAGGAAGAGGAAGAAGCGATGCGAAGAGCGAAGGCCGAAATGGAGGCTATGCGCCAAAAACAGGAGGCGGATGCGGCGAAAAAAAAATCAGCACTGGGAAAACTCAAAATCGAAAGCAAGTCCAAGGCCGGGTTTCAACTCCTGAAGATACCGGTTGCGGGGGTGTACTACCTGGGCATGCGGGAACGCGAATACGACAGCCTGGTAAACCAGAACCCCCTTTCGGTCACAACTGACCAAAACCGCTATGATCTCAGACAGGCGCCCCATTATTACAAAAGCCGCTTGTACATGCTAAGCCTTTCACTCCCCGACAGTATTTTTTCTTCCGATATGCCCGATATAACGGCTTATTATAAAAATAAACTGGGAACACCGGATGAGGAAACAATCAGCGATTCGGTTATGATTTTTCCTTCCGGGGAAGATTCTTCGCTGCAGGGAGCATACCGGGTTAAAGAAGCCAGCATCGCCTGGCATTATAACCATCACGATATTGTTATCCGGTATCGCTTCACCGATATGAAGAACGGGGCCTGGAAAGGATTTTACAGGATCCTCTACAACGGAACGGTGGAATATGTAAAAAACCTGGGAAGACTTGCGGAAAAAGAATAGGAAGATTGCATGCGATCGATTTCAACCGGTCATTTTTTCTCCCTGCGGAATTCAAAGTCACCATTTTCATCCCCCACTTCATCGATAGCCCCGCCCACGGGTTTCTGCCCGCCGGTGCCCTGGAATGATCTTTTTACCTGCTGTATCAGTTCGCTGGCCAGCAGGGATGCCGTTCCGGGTTTTTTCAGAAAATCAAGCACCTGTATCGCGAATGGACTATTGGTGCCCCGCACCCCGTCGGGAACCGGTTTTAGTTTACCGGAACAAAGCACGATCCGGGATTTGTACTGCCCGCTGTTTTCTTTCTGCATATCCCGCAGCAACTGCCCGGAATAACAGGCATCGGCGATCACAAAAATATTCTTGGCTTTCATCTTCTGCAGCATGCGGGTGATCTCCAGGTTACTCAGGTATTCATCATCGGCGCCGGTATGCGCATCTGCGGGTATCCAGTAACCGGTCTCCAGCACGGAATCATAAAAACCATGACCGGAGAAATACAACAGCAGCCGGTCGTTCTCATCCAGGGTCTTTACATAGTTCATCAGCCGGCTATAGATCTCTTTGCGGGTGGCTTTCTCATCAAAAAGGTCAGACACGTTTTCTTTTTTAAATCCATATTCATCCATCATCAGCCGCTGGAAATCTTTTGCATCCCGGGATGCGTTATATAGTTCGGGCCAGTCCGCGTATTTATTGATACCAATCACCATCAGGTGATCCTGCCCTTCTTTCTTTACCGACTTTGTCGCGGACTGGTAGTGAAACTTCAGCCGGATCGTACGGGCAAAACCCTGGTTGTTCTCCACCCGCACATCGGTGGTATTCAATCCTTCTTTCGGTTCGTACAGGTAATCAAAATATCCCGAGCTGGCCCGGAATGTAGTGGCCGGCTTACCGTTGATGGTAATGCTACGGATCGCATTGCTGCCCTGTTTCCAGTTGGCGGCAATGCCCCGCACCATTATTTTCTGGGCAGAGGCAACAGATAGCACCCGTGCCCCTTTCATGGTTGCACTGTCAAGGGCGGGATCGATGATCTCCACCGTGGGAAAACTGTCGCGTACGATATCGGCCTGGGGATAAGGCGTATAAAAGATCTCGGAAGAGTCATTGATCGCAAAAACGGTTTTTTTACCGGTGGCCCCCTTGGTCAAACCTGTTTTCTCTGTTGCCGGGCGACTTTCAAATTGAAGGGTGCTGATGAACACGCTACCATAGGAAGGATCCGAAAACATGGACAGTTTGCTGCCCTTGATCAGTTTCATCAGTTCCTGTTTCAGGGAACCGTCAACACGGGCATCCGTCATGCGCATCAGGGAGCTGATATTGGTGATCGGCTTCTCTGTCATCAGCAACACAAAATTGTCTTTGCCATACGGCGGGGAAATGATGCCTTCAAACAGGACGATTTTATTTTGAAAGCTCCCATCCGCATTTTTTACCGGGAAACGGGTGGCACTGATATCCTCACCCGCAGAAGGAAAGGCCAGCATGATATCCTGTCCTTCCGTGTAATGAAAAACATAGGAATAAAACAGGCTTTTACCGTCCCATTGTTCTTTGTCGAACCGGATGATGCCATTTACAATATCGCCTTCATATAAAATGCCTCCCTGTATCTGCCGTCCATTCTCTAATTCCAGGCTCAGTGAGGCGCCGAATTTTTTTGGGGCCGGTTGCGCTGCCGTGTAAACAGCGGTGAACAGGAAGATGATCAGTAAAAGAAAGCTATAGTTAAAGGATATGCGCATCAGGGAAACGGGTTATGGGTATGTAAATATAAGGCTAAGAGATAAAACGAGTTGAAAGAGGAAAACAGGGAGTCGTTTACTTCTCACAGGTATCACTGATTACTCAGCGTACCTCAGCGCCTTATTCCCACAATCATCCGGCATACCGCAGTGTAGCTTTCCCCTCTCCCAAAAGAGAGGGTAGACGAGTTTTTCAATCACGTTGTCAGTTGGTGGGTGAGGTGATATTTGCAAAGAAGAGGGAATCATACATTATA
>JBGATE010000178.1:0-6025 GCA_044229375.1 Chitinophagaceae bacterium | reverse complement strand
GGTAATATGGTGTTTTTCCGGGGGATCATAAACAGTGAATGTGTACTGCAATATATGTAAAATAGTCCCTGCCGGCGCCGTAATTCAATGATCCCCGTTTCTTCAACAGCCGGGGATCGCATTTCAACTTTCTCCTACCTTTGCAGGAATTCTAATTAAATAATTTTCAAAGCGATGGCGGCCCGTACAGACCTTTTTTCCAGCCCGGATTATTTTGCGGTGGATGAACTGCTAACCGAAGAACACAGGCTTATCCGCGAAGCGGTGCGGAGTTATGTAAAGAAAGAGATATCCCCGATCATTGAGGACTATGCGCAAAGAGCGGAGTTTCCCCGGCAGATCATTAAGCAACTGGGCGACCTCGGTTGTTTTGGTCCCACCGTACCGGTGGAATACGGAGGTGGCGGACTCGATTATATTTCCTATGGACTGATGATGCAGGAACTGGAAAGGGGTGACAGCGGGGTGCGCTCCACGGCTTCGGTACAGGGTTCGCTGGTGATGTTCCCCATTTACCAGTATGGCAGTGAAGAACAGCGAAAAAAATACCTGCCCAAACTGGGATCGGGAGAATGGCTGGGTTGTTTTGGTCTCACCGAACCCAATCATGGCAGCGATCCTTCCAGCATGCTATCAAACTTCAAGGATGCCGGCGATCATGTAATACTGAATGGCGCCAAAATGTGGATCAGCAATGCCCCCTTTGCACAGGTGGCCGTGGTATGGGCAAAGAACGAGGCCGGAGAAGTGCATGGATTGATAGTCGAAAGAGGGATGGAAGGATTTACCACCCCCACCACGCACGGCAAATGGAGCCTGCGGGCTTCGGCTACCGGTGAACTGGTATTTGACAACGTGAAAGTGCCGAAAGAAAATATTTTTCCGAATGTAAAAGGAATGAAGGGACCGCTGGGTTGTCTGACCAAGGCCCGTTACGGGATCGCCTGGGGAGCTATCGGCGCTGCGATGGATTGTTATGATACCGCGCTTCGCTATTCAAAAGAAAGGGTGCAGTTCGGGAAACCCATCGGTGGCTTCCAGCTCCAGCAAAAGAAACTGGCGGAAATGCTTACGGAGATCACTAAAGCACAGTTGCTCAACTGGAGAATGGGTGTGCTGATGAATGAAGGAAAGGTGACCCCGCAACAGGTGAGCATGGCCAAACGCAATGCCTGCGAAGTGGCCACCAATATCTGCCGCGACGCCCGCCAGATGCTGGGAGGAATGGGCATCACCGGCGAATATCCCGTTATGCGACACATGATGAACCTCGAGAGCGTGATCACCTACGAAGGAACACATGATATTCATTTGCTGATAACAGGGATGGATGTTACTGGCTTCAATGCGTTCAAGTAAGTCGTGGAGTTTTGCAGTCATGCAGTCTTGCAGCCCACTGCCCGTCTGTCCGGCTGCCCGACTGCCCGGCTGTAACTCCAACACCTCAACTCACCGTATATGAAGATATTCCTCATCGGTTTCATGGGTTCCGGCAAAACACACTGGGGCCGCAAGCTGAGCCAGAAACTGGGTCTTCCCTTTTTTGATATGGATGAACAGGTGACCACGCACGCCGGCAAATCGATACCGGAAATATTCGCGGAAGACGGGGAAGAGGCGTTCAGGATGCTGGAGAAGGAAGTGCTGTATATGATCACGGAAAGCCACGGGAGTTTTGTGATGGCCTGCGGCGGCGGGGCGCCCTGTTTCTTTAACAATATTGAATACATGAACCAGGCCGGTACAACGGTCTGGATCAATACACCGATGGACATACTCTTTGAACGACTGGTAAAGGAAAAAGCGAAAAGACCGATGATCCGGGAACTGACGGATGATCAGTTACGGAGTTTCATTATCCGAAAATTCGCCGACCGCAGGATCTATTACGAACAGGCGGTTGTGAAAGTGGAGGAAGAGCCGTTACAAATGGACAACCTCGTAGAAAAAATATTCCATGCATAAAAAAATCCTGGCCGCCGGGGCTTTCCTGGGGGCATTAGCTGTTGCGGCGGGCGCTTTCGGGGCACATGGACTGCAAAAGGCGACCACCGATGAAAAGATCATCCACGGTTTTCAAACGGCGGCGCAATACCAGTTCTGGCACGCGCTGGCCCTTTTAGCGGTAGGGATCATTTTTTCAGGTCCGTTTTCACCACGGCTCCTGAAATGGTCGGCCGGTTGTTTTATTGCCGGCATCCTTCTTTTTTCCGGTTCCCTTTATTTACTGAGTTATTTGAAGATCAGCGGCAGCGGTCTAAGTTCCGCGGTCGGACCTGTAACGCCGCTCGGAGGAGTTTTCCTGGTCGCCGGCTGGCTGATCCTGGCAGCAGCCCTGCTGAGAAAAAAGGATTCATAAGGGCAGGCGCAGTATGGTGAGTGTGCCGTGGCTGTTCAGGATCTCAAAATGCCCGCCGATGCTTTCCATCCGACGCGCCATATTTTTCAAGCCATTGCCGAACTGCCGCAGGGATTCCATGTTGATCCCCTTCCCGTTATCAGCGATACGGATCACCAGGTTTTCGCCTGTTTGAATATCGATCTGCACGGTCGTTGCGCCTGCATGTTTCAGCACGTTGTTCAGCGTTTCCTTTACACATAAAAAGATATTCCGTCTTTTATCGCCTGTGATCTCTTTATCCGGGATGGCATCCGGTGTACGGACACTGCAGGCGACGGGTGTGTTCTCAAAATATTCAAGCGACCAGGCACGTATATAGGAAACAAGATTATCCAGCGTGTCGTTACTGCTGTTCATGCTCCAGATAATGGCATTCATCTTGTTCAGCACATCATCGGCCGAACGCGAGATCTTTTCGATCTCAACCGGCGTATTCTCCTTCATTTTATTCCGGGCGATCTCGCTCATCAGGCGGATGGCCGTCATGCCCGATCCGAGCTCATCGTGCATGTCGGCGGAGATCCTTTCCCTTTCTTCCTGCTGCGCTTTGTAAACGGCCAGTTCCTTTTCATATTCCTTCAGCAGGTTCTGGGCCTTGAGGGTCTCCCTTTCCTTTGTTTGGGCGATGAGACGCTTGTTGTTTTTGTAGTTCAATCCCGCGAGGAAGAACAGCAGCTCAAAGAAAAGCCCGGCTTCATAATACAGAAGCGAATTGGCGGCCAGTCCCGTTACCGGGAAGAGTTGCGGCGCAAGGATCAGCGCGAAGGACAGCAGTGAGAAGAGGAGATACAACAGGTTGCCCCAGAACAGGTAGCGGAGCAGTTTATCCTTCCAATGGCGAAGACCATAACCGAGGAAAATGACGATCATGATGAGCAGCATCATCTTGGTGAGGTTTTCCACCAGGTTCTCCAGCGGGAAATTAGCGGTTCCGTAATGCAGAAATGTATACGCGGCCATGGCGGTGACCAGCATCAGTATGCCGATGTTGTAAAATTTGTGCAGGAAAGGATAGTGCTCCCGGGTGCCGAGAAATTTTTGCATGAAGATCATATAGAAAAGGATCCCCGTGCATTGCAGGATGAAATCGAGGTATCCCTCCAGGAAGAAATTGACCGGCTCCGTATGGTAGTTGTAATAGGCCTTGCTGAAAAGCAGGAGCCCGATAAAAAAAGCATACCCGGAATAATACAGGAACTCTTTGTAAGCAGCCTGGAAATATACGGAGAGGGAAAAGAGGATCATCATCAGTAACAGCCCGCAGAATATATAGGTGAGCAGGTCGCTGTCCGTGCTGATATTATGCATCCTGCCGGTAAAATCATGGAGATAAGGGGGGCTTACCAGCCGGGGACGGATCTTGTTGATATAGGTTCTCAGGAAATGGAGTTCGGCAACAATGACCATTCTCTCTCCCGGGCCTAATTCAACATAACGGTAACCGGCTTTTTCCCTAATGCCCGGTAAGCTATCCGGAAGCGCCCGGAGGGCGGATCCCTCTGCCCGGTAAAGTTGGATCACCGGGAAATAAAAACCGGGGAAGAAATAGATGCCCTTGCTGTTGACGGAGGAATTGCAAACCGTGAACCGGACCAGCGCTTTTTGGGAAACAAATCTATCCGGCACATTGCCACGGTGAATGGGGCCCGGGGTGAAAGCCAGGCCCGGGTAAACGGTTTCCGCTCTTTCGTTCTTTTTGATATAGGCCGTCCCGATCTCCGACCGGATCTCTTTGGACAGAATGATCCCGCTGATATCGGTGCACTGGCTGGAACTGCTGTCCTGGGCCGACGCCGTTGCTGTAATACAGAACAGCAAGGGGATCGCCATCCGGAAACCAGGGAACTTATATTTTCGAAAATGTACCGGCAGCATGTTTTCAAATGTACTCATTCAGTTCTGGTTTTGCCAGTCCCGCACCTACCACTTTCCGGTAATCTTTTAGGGGCAAACTGTTTATCTTTGCCCTCATGGCTACCCGGCTGAAAAAGAAAAACAATCCTGCGAAAAAAACCTCCAAGTCCCAATCAAAAGCCTTTGCCGCGGAAAAGGAAGAAAAGATTGACTGGAAACAGCTGGCCCGTGACGAACGCACCTGGAAGATCATCGGATCCATTTTCATCCTGATCGCCGTATTCCTGTTCATTTCTTTTGTCTCTTATCTCTTTACCTGGGAGGAGGACCAGGATGTGGCCAAGAAAGGCTTTTCCGTGCTTTTTGATAATTCACTAAAGGCACAGAACCTCCTGGGGCGATTAGGCGCACTGGTCTCTGATCTCTTTATCAATTACGGCTTTGGCCTGGCTTCTTTCCTGATCTGCACCTTTTTTTTCGTGGTCGGCATCAACCTGCTCTTCCGCAGAAAAGTATTTTCCATCGGCCGGAACCTGAAATATGTCACCGTGGGTCTGCTGGTTCTTTCCGTTTCCATGTCCTTTCTTTCCGGCAACAGCGGTTTTCCCTTTGGCGGGGCGGTAGGGGATATGATCTGTGCAAAACTCACCGGGGCACTGGGAACCATCGGTACTTCAGCGGTACTGTTACTCCTGGCGACCGGGTATTTTATCTGGCAGTTCAATCCCTCTTTCAACTGGCCTCAAAAGCAGGAAGAAGAGCCCGTTGCGGGCGGGGAGAATGTTACTCCCGCCGCGGTGCAAACGATCAACGATCTGTACAATGAAACATCCGGTGACAAAAAAGCGAACAATCTTCCCGATGCGGGCCTAGTAATCATCAATTTCCCGGATGAAAAACCGCTGCATGAAATGAATATGATCGAGAAAGAGGAACCGGTCGAAAAAATGGAGGAGAAGCAAACCAGCATTGAGAAAGAGATCGTGAACGAGCTGCTGCATACTCATGAAGATCCGGAAGAGGAAAAGCGATTCATCCCGGTTCCGCCGGTGAAAGAAAGACCGGTTGTTTCGGGAAAGGACGAAGGTCTTGAACTGGAGATCAAAAGCACGCCGGAAAAAGCGGCGGCGGAGCAACAGCCGGTAACGGAGAATCTGCCCCCATACGAGCCCACCCTTGACCTCAGCAGTTATAAATACCCGACCCTTTCCCTACTCGAAACGCATGGCAGCGAAAAGATCATACAGGATGCCAGTGAACTGGAGAATCACAAGAACCAGATCATCGCCACGTTGCGCAATTACGCCATCGAGATACAGAAGATCAGTGCCACAGTGGGCCCCACGGTTACCCTGTACGAGATCGTTCCGGCCCCGGGGATCAGGATCTCCAAGATCAAGAACCTGGAGGATGATATCGCCCTGAGCCTGGCGGCGCTGGGGATCCGTATCATCGCGCCCATACCCGGCAAGGGAACCATCGGTATCGAAGTGCCCAACGTAAGGAAGACGGTCGTGAGTATGCGCACCCTGTTATCCTCGGAAAAATTCCAGCATAACAATTACAGCCTGCCGATCGCGATCGGTAAAAAGATCGATAACGATAATTTCATTGTCGATCTCACCAGTATGCCGCACCTGCTGATGGCGGGCGCAACCCGGAAGTCGATTTCCACGGCGAGCGGCGGATCAACGACACCCATGAATCCCATACTGATCCCGAGTCGCGGCTCTATCGCAAGGCCAAAGGGAAGGAGGCGAAGCTCTCCTA
>JBGATE010000177.1:0-6071 GCA_044229375.1 Chitinophagaceae bacterium | reverse complement strand
ACTCTGCTGTGTTGGAACCCGTGATGATCGCTTCCCCCTTTAATTCACCGGTGCATTTTCCGTTGTCCTTGTCGAAATGGATAAAGAAACGGAGTTCAGTACTCCTGCGCCCGTCCCTTATGGATACGAGGTTCATTTTCCCCGATCCATAGTCGGCCGTCCATTTTTGTTTCCGGCCCAGGGTATCAATGGGATTGATCAGTTCAGAGGGCTTATCTTCCAGCGCATCAGTCATCACCAGGTAAAATAGCCTGCTGTCCGCGTTTAAGGCATACACATCCTTTCCTTCGCTCAGGCTGCCATCTTTATTTCTGCGCATCATGGTCTTGGTGATCGTATGCCGCCTGTCAACAACCATGGCCTGTTGCGTGGCAGCCAGTTGATCCGGCCGCAATGCCGTTAACGCACCGGCGAAATTGTATTCCTTGTCAAATCCAAGTACCACTACCGCCTTTTTGGTGCCCAGTATGGCTTTTACCAGCAGGAAGATCTCATTATTGGGACCCGTGGATCTGCCCATTGCATAGATACGGGGTTTGGCCCCTTTCCCGTAGAGTTTGGTAAGTACCGAATCCGGTATGATCTGGGTAAATACCTGGTAACTGATGAGCAGGGAATCATTTTCCTTTTTTGTTTTCTGCAGGCTGCTGTCGGCATAATAAAAGGGAAGTTTCAGCGGCTGAAAGAATTCAATGAAATCCGCCGGTTCCACGGGATCATCCCCGGTCATGGACACTTTCTTTTTGGATTTACAACCCGCCAGGCAAAGGAGCACAACCAGTCCTATAACACAGGTTCTCAGTTTGTTCATACCATGTATCATGCCCCGAAAGTAAGCGATTTGTCCCTTCCTGTCAACAGGGAAATTCCGGTTCACGGCGATCTTCTTTCTTTTTGAACCACCTCCGCCCATTTATACAATAGAGGATCACACAGGGGATAAAAAAGGCTGAAAGGAGCTCCATCCCGGGTATCGACTTGTATAAATCCCGAGGCAGCGGTGCGATCCCATCTTTTCGAATTTGGAGAATTCCGAAAATTATTTAGTTTTGCCTAAATTATTTTTTAGTCATGCTGAAGTATACGACCAGTGAGGAGAATTATATCAAGGCCATCTACCGACTGCAGCAGCAGGAAGGAACCGTGACCACCAATGAACTGGCGCAGGAACTCAAGACCCGCCCGGCTTCGGTAACGGACATGATGAAAAAACTGAAAGCCAAAAAACTGCTGCATTACCAGCCCTACCAGGGTTTCCGGCTTACCCCCGGGGGCGGCAAAGTGGCGCTGATGATCGTTCGCCGGCACCGGCTCTGGGAATTTTTCCTGGCGGAAAAATTAAAATTTACCTGGGATGAAGTGCATGAAGTGGCGGAAGACCTCGAACATGTCAGCAATAAAAAACTCATCGACAAACTGGACGAGTTCCTTGGTTTCCCGAGGGTGGACCCGCACGGCGACCCGATACCGGATGCCGGCGGCAGGATCGAAAGCATCAAAAAGATCTGCCTGACCGAATTACCGCTGAACACCAGGGCAAAAGTGAGCAGTGTAAGGGACCAGTCGAGCCCGGTGCTGGAACTGCTCGAGCACCGGAAAATAAATATCGGTACGCCGCTGGAAGTGAAAAAGAAATTCGCATTTGATAAATCGTTGGAATTAAAAACCGGACGTCAGCCCGCTTTTACGATCAGCCGGCAACTGGCGGAAAACATTTTTGTGAAGTATGACAAATAAGAAATACGATTATGCTTCGCTGAGTGAAGTGCACCAGAGCATCGACACTACCAACCCTAAAAGAAAGGGCTGGAGAAAAACACTGGCCTTTCTTGGCCCGGCTTACCTTGTCAGTGTTGGTTATATGGACCCGGGCAACTGGGCCACCGATCTTGCCGGCGGGAGCCAGTTTGGCTACAAACTTATATGGGTGCTGCTGATGAGCAACCTGATGGCCCTGCTCCTGCAAAGTTTGTCGGCCCGGCTGGGTATCGTACGCGGAAGGGACCTGGCACAAGCCAACCGGGAAACATACCCCCGGTACATAAACTATGCTATGTACGGACTGGCGGAGATCGCCATCGCGGCCACGGATCTCGCCGAGATACTCGGGATGGCCATCGGTATCCAGTTACTCACCGGGATGCCGCTGCTCTGGGGTGTTTGCATCACCGTGCTTGATACTTTTTTATTCCTGCTGCTCCAGCGGCTCGGGATGCGGAAAATGGAGGCCTTTATCATCGCGCTGGTTGCCGTGATCGGGCTGTCCTTCCTGGTGGAGATCCTGCTTGCCAAACCTAACCTGCGGGAAGTGGCCAGCGGTTTTGTCCCCAGCATACCCAATAACACGGCGCTTTACATTGCCATCGGCATCATCGGCGCCACCGTGATGCCGCATAATCTTTACCTCCATTCCGCACTGGTGCAGACAAGAAAGATAAAACGTGACAAGGAAGGTATCCGGCGGGCCCTCAAACTGAATTTTATCGATAGCGCCATCGCGCTGAACCTTGCATTCTTTGTAAACGCGGCCATCCTGGTTCTGGCCGCAACGGTGTTCTTCAAAACGGGAAGGACCGATGTGGCCGAGATCAAACAGGCGCATGAATTATTATCGCCCATGCTGGGTTCCAGCCTGGCCCCCATTCTTTTTGCCGTTGCATTGATCGCGTCCGGCCAGAGTTCCACCATTACCGGCACACTGGCCGGGCAGATCGTAATGGAAGGATACCTGAAACTGCGGATCAGTCCCTGGGTGCGCCGGTTGATGACAAGACTGATCGCCATCATCCCCGCTGTTATCGTGATCCTGATCAACGGTGAAAAAAATATCGACAGCCTGCTGGTATTGAGCCAGGTGATCCTCAGCCTGCAACTGGGCTTTGCCATCATCCCGCTCATACATTTCACCAGTGACAAGAAAACGATGGGCATTTTCGCCATCAAACCACCGGTGATCGTAGTTGCCACCCTTATCACGGTGGTGCTGGTCTACCTGAATATCCGTATGGTAGTGGAACAAGCCAGTTCCTTTTTTGCCACATCCGACAGCACGTTCTGGAAGATCATTATTGTCCTCTCCGGTATTTTCTACCTGGTCCTGTTGCTGATCTCCGTAGTTTACCCGTTGCTGAAAAAACAAACAGCCACAAAGGGCACCCAGCTGCATCCCGAGGCAGCTGCCCTGCAGGAGATCGCCGTACCTGTATATGATACGATCGCCGTTGCACTTGATTTCAGCCAATACGATCTTAAACTGATCAACCATGCCATCGGGCAGGGAAACAAAACGACATCCTATGTGCTGATACATGTAGTGGAAAGCGCAGTTACCCGGCTGATGCATAAAGAAACGGATGACCTGGAGACCCGCAGGGACCAGCAGCGACTGGATGAATATGTAAAACAACTCAAAGAAAAAGGTATTGATGCCATAGGTTTGCTGGGATTCAGTGAACGGGCAAAGGAGATCGTAAGGATCACCAAAGAAAGCGGGGCCGGCATGCTCGTGATCGGGGCGCATGGCCACACGGGTTTAAAGGACATCATCTATGGACAAACAGTTGATGTGGTGCGTCATGAACTGAAGATCCCGGTGCTGGTGGTGAACCTTTGATGCGGGGTCGGTGCTGTGTCTAACCGGTATTAATTTTTTTTGCCAGCACGAGCCATTTGAATCTGTTCCCGGCTTTCAGTTTGATAAAACCGAAAAGAGTATTGTTTAATCTGATTGATAATGGAAGTACTGGAAAGATATTTTACGGAGATCGGACCGGTTTGGTCCGCGCTGATCGCCACAACTTTTACCTGGCTGGTAACCGCAACAGGAGCTTCACTGGTATTCTTTTTCAGGAACCTTAGCCGCGGGGTGCTGGACCCCATGCTGGGTTTTACCGGCGGGGTGATGGTGGCCGCCAGTTTCTGGTCCCTGCTGAACCCGGCCATTGAAATGTCGGAGAAAATGTATCCCGGGTGGAGCTGGATGCCAGCTTCAGTCGGGTTTTTCCTGGGTGCCATGTTCATTTACCTTCTTGATAAACTAACGCCTCACCTGCATATCAATTTTGGGGTAGAGGAAACCGAGGGAGTGAAAACAAAACTGCATAAGACCACCCTGCTGATCCTCGCTATCACCCTGCATAATATACCGGAGGGATTGGCGGTAGGCGTTCTATTCGGCGCGGCCGCTATTGGTATGGAAGATGCAACCATTTCCGGAGCCATTGCACTGGCAATAGGTATCGGTATTCAGAATTTTCCGGAAGGTATCGCTGTGGCCATGCCATTGCGCAGACACGGGGTCAGCCGCTTTCGCAGCTTCTGGTATGGCCAGCTCTCGGCTATTGTGGAGCCATTTGCAGGTGTTTTAGGCGCCCTGGCTGTAATTTACATGCAGCCGATACTTCCCTTTGCCCTTGCTTTTGCTGCTGGCGCAATGATATTTGTGGTGGTAGAAGAAGTGATCCCCGAAACGCAAAGGGATAAATACACGGACCGCTCTGTCCTTGGGTT
Source organism: Chitinophagaceae bacterium (assembly GCA_044229375.1). GTDB lineage: Bacteria > Bacteroidota > Bacteroidia > Chitinophagales > Chitinophagaceae > JJ008. Next base: position 1,562 of record JBGATE010000177.1, on the reverse strand, counting down.
CATCGGCGGTTTCCTGGTGATGATGATACTGGATGTGGCGCTCGGCTAAACAGGATTTGCTTTCGTTCTTCCATGCGGACGCAATAAGTGCTTGAAACGGCTGAAGGTTTCCGGTTTGATGTTTAGGTAACTCGCCAGGAATTTCTGCGGCACGCGCTGAACAAGTTCCGGGTTCCGGGTAACAAAATGGATAAAGCGTTCACGGGGGGTCATCTTCACGAGTTGCATCTGCCACCGATCCTTTAGCACCATCGTGTGGGTGATCACCTTACGGCCCAGGTGTTCCATCTTTTTCGACTGGTCAAATGCCGCTTCCAGGTCACGATAGGAAATGGCCGCCACAATACTGGGCTCGATGGCCTCAACAAAATATTCAGAAGGCGTGCGGCTGTGAAAGGATTCCTGGCTGTGGATGATATGGCCTTCGATCGAGATCTGGGTATTGATCTCTTCCCGTCCCTTCAGGTAATATTTACGGATCAGGCCCTTGCCGATGAAATAAAGATAATTCTCCACCTCACCTGCCTGGGTGATCACCTGCTTTTTCTCAAATTTCAGAACGCTGAGGTAGGGTAAAATAAGCGTGTTGAATTCTTCCTCGGAGAATTCAACAAACCTGCGCAGGTATTCGAGGAATTGTCGGGCAGCATCCATAACGCTAAATACTGCAAAAAGGTACAACTTATCCTTGATTCAAATCAAGCATAGCTATGATTTTATGGCCCGGGTTTTGACGAACGGCGCCATTTGCAGCTTGCCATCGGCTCGGTTTTATCCCTTAGATTTGCATCCCTGCCAGCCAGGCAGTTGAATTGTAACACTTTAAAACGTCAACAGCATGCCTCAAAAGATCAAAGTGGCCAGCCCGGTGGTAGAACTGGATGGCGATGAAATGACCCGGATAATCTGGAAATTCATCAAGGATAAGCTTATTCTCCCCTATCTCGATATCGACATAAAATATTTTGACCTCGGGATCGAATACCGCGACCAAACCGACGACCAGGTGACCATTGATGCGGCTAACGCCATCCGGAACTACGGTGTGGGCATTAAATGCGCCACCATCACGCCCGATGAGGCAAGGGTGAAGGAATTCAACCTGAAACAAATGTGGAAGAGCCCCAATGGCACGATCCGGAACATTCTCGACGGCACCGTATTCCGGGAGCCGATCGTGATCAGCAATGTGCCGAGACTGGTGACCAACTGGACCGCGCCCATCATCGTGGGCCGTCATGCTTTTGGTGACCAGTACCGTGCCACCGATACGGTGATCAAGGGAAAAGGAAAACTCACCATGACCTTCACCCCGGAGGGCGGAGGCGAACCGCAAACTTTTGAAGTATTCAATTTCAAGGGAGACGGCGTTGCGATGTCGATGTATAATACGGACGAAAGCATCATCGGTTTTGCAAGAAGTTGTTTCAATATGGCCCTTGCTAAAAAGTGGCCCCTTTATCTTTCCACCAAAAACACGATCCTGAAAAAATATGACGGACGTTTCAAGGATATTTTCCAGGATATCTATGAAAAGGAATTCAAGGCGCAGTTCAGCGCGG
>JBGATE010000176.1:0-6072 GCA_044229375.1 Chitinophagaceae bacterium | reverse complement strand
CCTGTATATGCATTGAACATGTTGCTCATAAGCCTGGCCTGCAAAGCGCAGGAGCCGGATCATGGCACAACCCTTTCCTTCTTTGCCGGTGCCATGAATTACCAGGGGGATATGAACCCCAACAGTTTTACTTTCAAACATTCTCATTTTTCAGCCGGTGTGATCGCCCGTAAACCGCTGGGCCGTTGGTTTGCCATCAGGGCCGGTGCCGTTACGGGAAAGATTGAAGCGGCCGACCGGTGGAACCGGGATTACCTGAAACCCCGTAACCTGAGTTTTACCAGCACTATCACGGAAGCATATGCGGCGCTGGAGATCCCTTTGCTGGATATTGAAACAAACCGGTTCACTCCCTACCTGTATGGCGGACTGGCCGTTTTTCATTTCAATCCCTGGACAACCGATAACAACGCAGTAAAGACCTATCTCAAACCCCTGAGCACCGAAGGCCAGGGTTTGCCGCAATACCCCCGTCAAAAACCGTATAAGCTTACACAAACGGCCCTTGCATTCGGCGGCGGAATTAAGTTCGCGTTGTCGGAAAGGGTCAATATCGGTCTCGAGATGAGCCAGCGAAAAACTTTTTCCGATTACCTTGATGACCTGAGTTCCACCTATGTGGACCGGGATGTATTGTTACAGGCAAAAGGCGCCAAAGCGGTGGAGCTCGCTTACCGGGGTGATGAAGTGGCGGTGGGTAATCCTCTTTACCCCGCACACGGCGAACAAAGAGGCACCCCCTCGGAAATGGACTGGTACTATTATTCCGGATTGACCGTGGAGATCAAACTCTCAAACGCCGGTGCTGTTTTCAAAAGCGGCCGGAGTCTTGCAGGTACGCGCTGTCCGCGTTCTACCAACTATTAAGCCGTTCATCCTCCCAACTTTTCCTCCCCGGTCTTGTTGTACCTTTGCGACACTTATAAAAAACATGGCCTGGAAAGATCAGCAGCAATTCATCGAAGCACTGGAAAAAGCCGGCGAACTCGTCCGGATCAAGACCTATGTAAACCCCCGCCTCGAGATCGCGGAGATCACGGACCGGGTGAGCAAATCCGGCAACGGGGGAAAGGCCCTGCTGTTTGAGAACACCGGTTACGGTTTTCCCGTACTGATGAACGCCTATGGCAGTGAAAAAAGGATGTGCATGGCACTCGGCATAAACCAGCTTGATGATGTGGCAAAGGAGATCGAGAGCCTTTTTCACCTGTTATCCTCCCCGAAAGAAAGTATCCTTGATAAACTGAAACTGCTGCCCAAACTGGGACAGTTTGCCAGCTGGATGCCCAAAGTAAAAAAGGGCAGGGGGGCCTGCCAGGAAGTGGTGATGGATATCCCCGATATCACAAAGCTTCCCGTCATCACCTGCTGGCCAAAGGACGGGGGACCCTTCGTAACCTTACCGGTTATCCATACCCGTGACCCGCATACGCTTTCCCGCAATGTGGGGATGTACCGGATGCAGGTCTTTGGACCGCAACTCACGGGGATGCACTGGCACAAGCACAAGGTCTCGGCCAAACACTTTTCGGAATATAAAAAACTGAACAAACGCATGCCCGTGGCCGTGGCGCTGGGCGGCGACCCGGTGTATGCCTATTCCGCCACCGCGCCGCTGCCGGAGAATGTGGATGAATACATGCTGGCAGGGTTCCTGCGAAAGAAAAAAGTGGAGCTGGTGAAATGCATTTCGCAGCCGGAAGTGGAAGTGCCGGCGGATGCCGATTTTATCATTGAAGGATATGTGGACCCCGGTGATGAACTGATCTGGGAAGGTCCCTTTGGCGATCATACAGGTTATTACTCACTGCCCGACTGGTACCCCCGGTTCCATATCACGGGCATTACGCATAAAAAGAACGCTGTGTACCCGGCCACCATCGTGGGCATTCCGCCACAGGAAGATGCCTGGCTCGGGAAGGCCACAGAAAGGATCTTCCTGGCGCCGATCAAGATGACCATGGTGCCGGAGATCGTTGATATGGACATGCCGGTAGAAGGGGTTTTTCACAATCTCGTGATCACAAGGATCAAAAAAGATTACGCTGGACAGGGACAGAAAGTGATGAACGCGATGTGGGGAGCGGGACAGATGATGTTCAATAAGATACTCGTGCTTACGGCCCCACCGCCCCCCGCAGGGGGGATCAGCAAAGATCCCTTTAAACTCAATGAATACGAAAAACTGGCCAGGGATGTTTTCAAAAACCTGAACCCTGAAACGGATATCTATTTCTCCACCGGTCCGATGGATGTACTGGACCACAGTTGCAGCAAACTCGGATTCGGGGGGAAGATGTGTGTGGACGGGACGTTTAAGTTTGAAGAAGAATCTGAGTTCGGAGTTAGGAGTTCGGAGTTAGGAGAGTTCAGAGATCAGAGTTCAGAGTTCAGAGTCGGGAACGTTAAAATGGATCAGCTAACTATTAAGAACAGATTTTCGGAGATAACCGGAATTAATGATTCTCTGTTAGTGAAAGAAATTCCTTGTTTAATTATTTCTGTCAAAAAGAACAGGCCCGGGCATATCAGGGAATTACATGAGCAAATTTGCTCCTTGCCGGAAACCATTGGCATTAAAATGATATTGTATGTAGAACATACTGTTGATGCGAATGATCTGCCCGTCGCGCTCTGGCGTTTCTGCAATAACCTCGATCCGAAAAGGGACCACCTGCTCTATAAACGACCCACTCCCGCCTTCGCCAATGCTTTGGTGGACAAGCCTAACTCCGAACTCCTAACTCCTAACTCTCCCTGCATGGGTTTCGACGGAACCAGGAAGACCAAAGAATTCGACAATTTCCAGCGCGACTGGCCGAATATCATTGTGGCGGATGATACCACGATCCGGTTGGTGGATGAAAAATGGGATCAATTGGGACTGGGTGCCTTTATTCCGTCGCCTTCGCTTAAATTTAAGGACCAGATGTACGGGGAGGAGGCGGTGGTGGGATGAGGGGAAATGTGAGAAGGAGGGTGGTCTTACAAACGGGTTCCCCGGCTCTTATTCCCCGATGCTTTCCGGGGGAAACCAAAATCGGTAATTCCATACATAGCTTACGGCTTGAAACAAGGTGAAGTAAATATCTTAATGACCGGTGCCGGCGCGCCGGGAGCCGCGGGGATCCTGAAATGTCTCCGTATGGAACCTGATTTTCATGTAACCGCTGCTGATGCCAGCAGCCAGGCATCCGGGAAATACCTGGCGGAAAGATTTGAGACCATTCCCGCCGGTACAGATCCATTATTTGCCGCAACCGTTTTAGCACTTTGCCGGGAGAAAAAGATCGATGTTATCCTTCCCCTGGTCACGCGCGAATTATCGCCCCTTGCGAAACATAAAAAAGAATTCAATGAAGCCGGTATCCTGTTGCCGGTATCCCCGGCAGCATCCCTGGAGATCGCCAATAACAAAAGCCGGTTGTATGAATTCCTTCAATGGAGGGGGATCGCGGTACCGGAGTTCAGGGTGGTGGAAAATGCCGACCAGTTCAGGGAGGCGGCGCGGGAACTGGGTTATCCCGGCAAAACCATTTGTTTCAAACCTTCCGTATCGAATGGCAGCCGGGGTTTCCGGATCATCAGCGACCAGGTGAATGAACTCGACCTGCTTTTCAATTTCAAACCCGGTTCCGCTTATATCCATTTCCGCGATGCGGACCGCATCCTTTCTTCCGGCGCATTTCCCGAACTGCTGGTCAGCGAATATCTTCCCGGGGAGGAATATTCGGTGGATTGTCTTGCGCGCCACGGTGAAACGGTCATCGCGGTACCCCGTCTCCGCCGGCGGATGATCAATGGCATCAGTGTGGAGGGTGAATTTGAAAAAGAAGAGCATATCATCGCGTACTGTACGCAGATCATAAAAGAATTGCAGCTCCACGGAAATATTGGCATACAGGTAAAAAGATCGGCCGCGGGGCAATTCCTTATTCTCGAGATCAATCCCCGCGTGCAGGGCAGTATCGCCGCCGGCCTGGGAGCCGGTATCAACCTCCCGGTTCTCGCCATCAAACAGGAAATGGGGCTAACCCTATCACCCGGAGAACTCCGGGTAAAATGGGGGACTAAGTTTTGGAGATATTGGGAGGAAGTGGCCTCACCCCCCCGGTAAACATCCCGTTACAAAACGAAATGATTATCAAAGTCCCCCTCTCCAAATGGAGAGGGGGACTTTGGGAAAGCTGCACGTTTATTAATGAAGAGCCGATGGGGGTGAGGTCTGCCACTCCGTCAGCAACCATAAAATGGAAGGATATTTGAACAGGCAAAGACACCCGGTTACTTTGAGAAACCATTCACTATTGACCATTCACTATTGACCATTCACCATTCACCATTCACCATTGATCTTCCACGATTAATTAACTTGCACCTAAACCCCTCCCCATGCCCCGGATCAGTGCGTTATTCCTGCTAAGCCTTCTGTCCCTCTCCGTCTTTTCCCAGGAAGAGAAAGAGAACAACACCCTTCTCTGGAAGATCAGCGGCAATGGGCTTGAGAAACCCTCGTACCTGTTTGGCACGATCCATATGCTTTGCGCCGAAGATGCCGTGCTGAGTAACAATATGAAAAAAGTGATCCGTAACTGCGACGAGGTTTATTTTGAAGTGGACATGGACAATCTTTTTGAAATGGCGGGCGCGTTGGGGAAAATGAAGATGCTGGGTGACACCACGCTTCGTGACCTGCTGAATGAGGCAGATTACGAAAAAGTGAAAAAGTATTTTGAAGGAAAAAGTTCCATGCTGCCCTTTGCCATGCTGGAGACCTTTAAGCCCATGCTGGCGGCCTCTACGCTGCAGGAAAGCGCCATGCCCTGCGATAATACGGCCATGATGGAACAGGTGATCATGCAGGAAGCAAAGTCCGCTGATAAAAAGATAAGGGGGCTGGAAACAATGGCCTACCAGGCCGGGGTGCTGGACAGTATTCCTTACCGGTTACAGGCGCAGCAACTGGTAATGTATATCGACAGCGCCGGGAAAAGCGACGGCGATGTGAAAATGCTGGAAGAGATGTTTGCGGCCTACCGCAGCCAGGACCTCCGGAAACTGGAAGAGCTGATGGTGGAAACCGACGCGGCCATGGCGGCCTTTACCGATATCATGCTTTACCACCGCAACCAGAACTGGGTGAAAAAGCTGAAGGAACTCCTGCCGGAGCGATCCCTGCTGATCGCGGTAGGGGCGGGGCACCTGCCGGGGGAAAAAGGGGTGATCAGCCTGTTGCGGAAAGAAGGATACAAAGTGACGCCGGTGGAGAACAAGACCCGTGCTATGAAAGAGATATGATACGGGGTTGATCCGGGTTTGTATTGTCGCAATTCAAAAAGGGGCAAATAAATCCTTTTAAAAATAGTCTAACAAACTGGTATTCAGGATAACAATACGCTGTGGGGAAAATTTTTTGTTTGTTCGTATATTCGACAATACATACGTTAGCCGCCATTAACGTTAGCCGCCATTAACGAACAGTCCAAGAAAATGAATGCAAAATGAAACATTTACTATTCACTTTGTTAATCATTTGTCTTTCTTTTTTTAATGGATTTTGTCAATTACGATACGGACAAAAACGAGTAATATTTGGCAAAGATGTACGAGCTACTTTACGAGGGATTAAAGACACGGTTTATCAACGATTCACGCCATATTTTGACGACGTTGATTCGACGGATAGATTCTTAATTAACAACTTTAATCCGGATTTTAATTTCACTAACCGAGTTTTACTATTTGAAAGTTATTATCGCCAATATTTTGGAATTATTCAAAACGGGAAAAGATTAATTTTCATCAGAGGGTTTTGCAACGACGAATGCTTTATGGAAAGTTACTGTGACTATATGGGCGGGGGAACCTGTTTCTTTCGGATCCTATTTGATCTTGAGTCTAAGAAAATATTATTCTCATATTTTAATGCCCCAAAATAACAAAACGGCGGCTAACAGCGGGTTTTGCGCCAGCGGTTGACAAGTAAAGTCGAGAGCAGATTTCAAATCAAGTGTGCCACCCGGCTGACATAACACAGATGATCTGCAGAATAAATGCCAGGCTATTGTAACT
>JBGATE010000175.1:0-6138 GCA_044229375.1 Chitinophagaceae bacterium | reverse complement strand
ATGCTTCCATTGCAGCGGATACGGACAGTATAACCCTGCTGCTGGTGAGCCTTGATTTTAAAGAAGCTTACCCGGATGCCATTGCAGCGTTTGCCGGGAAAAGAAAGTTCGGCACAAACATCGTATGGCTGGATGAAACGAATGCCGATTATTTCTGCCCAAAGATCGATCCTAAATGGTCGGGAGCGATCCCGGCAACACTGTTTGTGAACAACCAAACAGGTTACCGGAATTTCTTCGAGGAGCAGCTCTCCCATAAAGAACTCAAGATCGAACTCATGGCTTTACTTAAAAAGAATTAGGCGATCTCTTTTGCTTTCTCCGTTTCCTTTTTTGCATTCGCTGCCAGGAACAGGAAAAAGATCCCTGCTCCCAAACTCAGCAAGGCAAGCAGGATCCCCGGTAAGTTGTTATGGTAGATAGCCCTGGCCAGTGCAAAGCCAACGAGAACCATAAAACTGAATACGACCAGGTAGTTGAGAACCTGGCGGGTCCGCAGGGGGGCGTTTGAAGCGGGCATAAACGTTGATTTTGGGTGAAGTAACACGGGTCCTGAACCGTTGAGATGCCCTCACGCGGCCATTCCATAAAAAAAAGTAAAAAAAATCCCCTCCGGTTCGCGGAGGGGAGAACCCAATAACGGGATTATTTATTTAATTCTTTTGATGGTACATCCAACAGACCTCGACTCCTTCACGGAAACATCCTTGCCGGCCTTCATTTCATCTATTGCCGTCATCAGGTGTTTGCGGCTAACGGCGCCTGCGTCATTGGGGTTATCATCTATGGCGCCATGGTAGACCAGTTTTCCATTTGCGTCAAACAGGAAACATTCGGGGGTTTTGTTGGCGCCAAACGCATCGGCAAGGGCCGAATTTTGATCCACCAGGTAATACCAGCCATATCCCTGGTCCTTAGCGTATGCCTTCATGTCCTCGAAAGAATCATCCTCGTCTCTTTTGCCTTCGTTGGAGTTCAGAAGCGCCACACCGATGCCGTTGCCCATTGCGTATTTGCACACTTCGTACGTGCGTGCCTGGTTCTTGATAACGTAGGGGCAGGTATTGCAACTGAACATTACCAGCAGACCCTTGCCTGTTTTTGCGTCGTTCAGGGATACTTCTTTCCCCGAGATATCCTTCATTTTAATATCCGGTTTGGGAATGGGAGAACCCATCGGGAGGGGCTCTATGGTCATCGAGATGGCCGCAGCAACCGCCATTACCGGAAGGGCTGCAAAAAATATCTTTTTCATGGTTGAAGAATTTTATATGTAACCAAATTTCGGAAAATATGTTCAGGTGGCATCGCCGTTTGTATCGTTATCTTTCCGTTCGTCTGCTATTTTTTTAAGAGAAGTGATGCTCACATTCAGTTCAAAGCCGATCAGGAGAACCAGGGAATTGACAAAGATATAGGCCATCAGGATTAGTACCGCGCCTATTGAACCATACAGTTCATTATAATTCCCGAAGCGACTCACCCACCAGGAAAAAAGGACCGTGGCCAGCAGCATCAGCGCGGTGGACAGGATGGATCCCGGGTTGATCATGCGCCATTTTTTATGCACGGCAGGGGCATGACGGTGAATATAGGATATGCAAATAAAGAAAAGCAGGAAAACGATCAACCACCTGGAATAAATGATAATATCCCGTGTGGTTTGGTCAGATACCAGTAAACGGAGTAATTTTCCCTGCGCCACCAGCAGCAGTACGGAAGCAAAAACAAACACATACAATACCATGGTGATCCGGATCGCAGAGCCTCTTTTTTGTAAATCGGTTCTCTTCCGGAAGCCGATATAATTTTTATCAAATGAACGCTGGATCCCCATCATCGCATTGGAGGAGAAGAACATCGCCAGAACAAAACCAAGGGATAGCAGACCCGTGCGGGGTTTATTGATGAAATCCTGCAGGAAATGAATGATCGTGGCATTGTTCTTTTCCCCCGGGATCACATCGCGGATAAGGCTGTACATTCCCTCTTCAAATTCTTTGGAGATAGGCAGGAAGGGTATCAGGGTGAAAAGAAAGATGATGGCAGGGGGGATCGCCATCACAAAATTGAATGCGATCGCGGATGCCCTTTCCGTCATACCGATCGTCTTCACCTGCCCGATAAAGAATTTGATCACATCATAGAGAGCAATACCCCTGAAACCTGGCAGGAATATTTTTTTACTCTTGCCGACCGCATAATTGGCCGGCGCCGATGAAGTGAACTTATCGGTTAGTTTCTTGATCACTTTGCGGCAGGGGTTTCTTTTAATTTCCGGATAGAATCGGCCCTCCTGTTCTGTTCCTGGTGAAATAGCCGGGCGTATTTATTATGATCGGTGAGATTGCTCGTGAATATGCTGCTCCCGTCAAATGTATAACTCGCAACAAAAAAGAGGTAATCCGTAAGCGGCGCATCGAGCACGGCATCGATGGATTCTATGGACGGCGTGCAGATGGGTCCGGGAGGAAGTCCGGCATTCAGGTATGTATTATAAGGAGATTCCAGTTGAAGATGGGAACCGGTGATCCTTCCCAACTGGAAATTGCGGGTCACGAATTTAACCGTAGGATCAGCCTGCAACCGCATCCCCTTTTTTAACCGGTTGATATAAACGCTGGCAATATTGAATTTATCCTGTTTCCGGTTGGTTTCCTCCTCCACGATGGAAGCCAGTATCATCACCTCCCGGGGTGTAAGCCCCTGACCGGCTGCCTTTGCCGTTCTTTCCGGGTTCCAGAATTTTTTATACGCCGTATAGAACTGCTGCATCATTTTGCCGGGACTGCTGTTCCAATTATGGTGGTAGGTATCCGGAATGATGATGGACAGTACGGTATTCGTATCCACTCCGAATTTAACCAGCGAGTCATTATTGCTGAGGTATTGGATCATTTGCAGCGAGTCGAACCGGAGATCGAATTTTTTCCCGGCTCCGAATTTTCCCGAAAAAAGTTCCTTTGTCCTTTCCTTAACTACGGTGATCCTAACCGGTGATTGCTCTCCGTTGCGCAGCATCCTGACCAGTTTTAACGCGTTGATTCCGTCTTTCAGCAGGTACCGTCCCGGTTTTGGGGTTTTAAACCGGAGGATCGTACTGGCCAGGTCGAATCCACCGCCTTTTAATAGTTTCCGGTTCTTCAGTTCCTCCTTTACGCCGGAAAGTGTTTCGCCTTCATTTATATAAAAATAGATCCCTTCATTATTGTCAATTGCCGGTCGAAAAAGTTTAAGGGCGGCATAGCCACCGGCAAGAAGGATTACACCTGATAACGTGATAAGGATTTTTTTCATTATTAATGATACTTGAATAAAGCCCTTCTGCAAATTAACTTCTAAAAAGGACAACTAAAAACCCCGTCCCGGCTCAGCCGGAACGGGGTTCAACTATTTATTCCGTAATTACTTATTGGGTGTAGCCGGGGGGTTAGTTGTGGGTGTGATTGGAACCGCATTGGCCGGAACCTGGGGTTGCGTGCTTGCCGGTAAGGGCGCACCGGTTGTTTCTTTGGTCCTGTCGGTTTCGGCACCACCGGTTTTGGAAATGAAGATCACGGAAAGCATGCTTAACAAAGCGATCACTCCGCCGAAGATCCAGGTGCCTTTTTCCAGGACATCTGTGGTTTGTTTTACCCCCATGAACTGGTTGCTGAAACCGGCGATATTACCGGCCAGGCCACCGCCTTTGGGGTTCTGTACCAATACAATAAGCCCCAGTATCACCGAAGCCAGAACGATCAGAATAATAAACAATGTTGTCATGTCAGTTCAATTTCTTAAGATCCTCAATTTTCGCTGCAAAATAAGCGCTTTTTGAGGGTTCAAGCAAACTTAATTTGCTATAGATATCAATGGCTTTGGCCGCATTTCCCTGCTTTTCCCAAACTTCCGCCATTGCCTCGGTCAGCACTTCCCGTTCCTGGATCGATTTTTCGGCCATTTCCTCCACTTTTTTCTCCGTTGCAGGTTCGGAAGTGACGTTGATCTCGGCTATCGGCAGTCGTTTCATGGTCTTCAGCCATTCGGTGAAGCTTTTCAATTGCTGCCCGAATTTATCTTTTGGCTTTTCTTCTTCCCTGAATTTGATCCCCTGTGATGCAAAATAGTCGACCGTATGAAAGGGTTCAAATAACAGTTCTTCTTTCGGAGGGGCTGTTTTTGGTTCCGTCGTAACGGTGGGCAACCCGTTTACTTCCTCAACCATCGATGCTTTGTCGGCAAGGGCAGAGGATATTGTTTTTTCAGGAACGATACCCGGGCCGGCAATTTCATTTGCCGATGCAGTTTCCGGAAGAGAAGTTTCGGTAGAGGTTGGTTCCACCGGCATTACGGCAACCGGTTTCACCAACGTGGTTTCTTTGGGAGCCACAACCGCAACGGCTTCGTATTGTGCCGATCCTTCCACAGGGGTTTCTTTCCGGGCTTTTTGGATCACACCGTTACCGGTATCATTCAGCAGGTTTTCCACCCAAAGCGGGTTATGAAAGAACAGGAATGTTTTCTGCAACTGTTCGTTGTATTGCTCCGGGTTATCGGTTTGCATTTTTTTTGTCAGCAGCAGTTGCGCGGCCCCGAAAAAAGGATGGCGCTCGGCAAACTGCTGTAATTCCGGGAGCGTACACTGGTCCAGTGTGTCTTTTTGCAGAAGTGATTTTACCAGTTGATTGATCCGGGGATTCATGCGTACAAATTAATGGTAACTTACCAATTAGAAAAGAGCCGGTTAAAAATTTCATCTGTCAGCGTCCTGATCATTTCATCTCCAAGGGCATTCTCTGCCTGCTGGAACGACTGGTTACCCTTGAATTCAAAACTCCGGCTTACGTCATAATCCGTGATCTTGTCCGCCTTCCGGTTGTTCAGGGTGATATGCACACTCACGGTAAGCCGGTTATTGGCCACTTGCTGGTTCGAAATGGCGGAAGTGCTGAACGAATATTCCGTGACAAACCCGGTTATGTCCCAGTCCGCATTGTCGTTGTCACTGTTGGTTTGTGAAAGCCGCGTCTGGCCGACGATCTTCTGCCGCAGCTTATCCGTCAGGCGGGGGCTGAGCTGGGGATTGATATACCGGGCCCGGTTCTCAATATAATTCACCCTGACGGTCTTGATCTCCGGCGGGATGGAAACGTCCTTGAATTTGTAAATTCCACAACCGCTGAGGAAAGTCACAATAAGCAAGGCACAAGGCACAAGAAAACTAACACTACGTACCATAAGGGATCCCGGTCCGTTCGTGCCCCCCTTGTACCCCTCCTTCGCTAACGCTACGGAGGGCAAGCTTGTGCCTTGTACCTTGCGCCTTATTGTATGTTTATTCTTCAATATCGTATTCTTTCAGTTTCCTGTATAATGTTCTTTCACTGATGCCGAGATCGAGTGCGGCATCCTTTCTCTTGCTCTTGTGTTTTTTCAGCGCCTTTATGATAAGTTCCTTTTCCTTGTCCATGATATTCAGGCTTTCATCCACTTCCACATGGTCCTGTATATCGTTATTCATCAGTACGGGCTGAGATGGATGATGGATAGGGGAGCCTGAGCCAATACTCACCGGTGTCGCGGGTAACGAGGAAATGGTATCATTGCTTTTTATCCGGTAGGCGTCGGAATCCTTCAGTTCGTTGATGAAAGCCTGGTTCTGGGCCACCATATTCGGGTTTTGCAGAACGTCAAGGAACATCCGTTTCAGTTCGGTGACATCTTTCTTCATGTCGAAGAAGAGTTTGTAAAGGATCTCCCTTTCATTGGAAAATTCAGGGCTGTGCCCGTTGCCGCTTACCGATGCCAGCACCGGCAAACGGTTATTGGAATAAGGCTGGAGGTATTTGCCAAGTTCCTTTGCGCTTATCATTTTATCCTGTGAAAGAACGGAGATCTGTTCTGCAATATTCTTCAATTCCCGCACATTGCCGGGCCAGGGATAGTTTATTAACAGTTGTTTGGCCTCTTCATCCAGTTGTACGGATGAAGTACGGTATTTCGTTGCAAAATCAGCGGCGAATTTGCGGAACAGGAGGTGGATATCCTCGGGCCTGTCGTGCAGGGCGGGTACCCGTATAGGAACTGTACTTAACCGGTAATAAAGGTCCTCGCGGAACTTACCATTCTGTACATGCTGCAACAGGTCCTTATTCG
>JBGATE010000174.1:0-6173 GCA_044229375.1 Chitinophagaceae bacterium | reverse complement strand
AAGAGAACGGGCTTTTCCTTTTTGCTTTCCGGTAATGAGGGGCGATCATTGGCATGCGGCAAAGATACAATTGCGGGAGGGCTAAGAGTTTAAAGGCTGAGCTAAGAGTTTAAAAGAGGAAAAAGAGAAAAGGAGAAGAGATTAAAATATCACTAAGCGATCCTCCTTATCTCTATTACCTCTGTGCGAGCCACTCTCTTTTTCTCTTTATCCTCTGCGCGATGCATTCTCTCTTATTCCTCAGCACGATGTATTCTCTTTTTCTCTTTTTCCTCTTTTAAACTCTTAGCCCCAAATTTCAATCCCCACTACTCCTCTATCTTTGCAGCCTTATGAGCAAGAAGATCAGGGTACGTTTTGCCCCCAGCCCCACGGGCGGCCTGCACCTGGGTGGTGTGCGGACCGTACTGTATAATTACCTGTTTGCTAAAAAACACGGCGGAGATTTCATTGTGCGTATCGAGGATACCGACCAGAGCCGCTATGTACCCGGGGCGGAAGAATACATTTTTGACACCCTGAAATGGTGCGGGCTGGAACCGGATGAAAGCGTACAGCATGGCGGCAAATTCGGCCCCTATCGCCAGAGCGAAAGAAAAGCGGGCTACCGGCAATACGCGGAAAAGCTGGTCAGGGATGGTCACGCCTATTACGCTTTTGATACAACGGATGACCTTGAAAAAATGCGGCAGGATTTCAAAACGCCTCATAATCCATCCCCTCAGTATGATCATACCATCCGGATGAAAATGCGAAATTCCCTTACCCTTCCGGAAGAGGAGACCCGGAAATTGCTGGAATCCGGGGCTAACCATGTGATCCGGATCAGGATGCCGGAGAATGAATCGGTTGTCTTCACCGATATGATCCGGGGCGAAGTGAGTTTTGATACCGCGACCGTAGACGATAAGGTCCTCCTGAAAGCCGACGGCATGCCCACTTATCACCTGGCCGTTGTAGTGGATGACCATTTAATGGAGATCAGTCATGCATTCCGGGGTGAAGAATGGTTACCCTCCGCACCCGTTCATATCTTACTCTGGAAATACCTTTTCGGGCTCGGGAAGATGCCGCAATGGGCGCATTTCCCCCTGATCCTCGGTCCGAGCGGTAAGCTGAGCAAAAGAGACGGCGCCAAATTTGGTTTCCCGGTTTTTGCCATGAACTGGACCGACCCGAAGAACGGTGAACTGACCGAAGGATTCAGAGAAAAAGGATTTCTGCCGGAAGCATTCATCAACCTGCTGGCCCTGCTGGGTTGGAACGACGGAACCGAGCAGGAGATCTTTTCCAAAAAAGAACTCATTGAAAAATTTTCGATGGAAAGGGTACATAGCGGCGGGGCGAAATTTGATTATGAGAAAGCGAAGTGGTTCAATCATGAATGGATCAAACGGTCGGCAGCTGGCAGTCTGCAGCCGGCAGTCAGGACCCTGCTGGAACAAAATAACATCACCGTTCCCGACGATACTTTACTGAACAGGGTGATAGAGCTGGTAAAGGAGCGATGTACGTTAATGACCGATTTTGTTCAGCAGTCTGCTTTCTTTTTCAAAACGCCTGAACTGCTTGATGTAGCGGCGGTGAAGCCGAAATGGAATGAAGCGAAGCAGCTCTTCTTCACGGAGCTTGTCCGCAATTATGAATTATCGGACGGCTGGGACCCGCTGACGCTGGAGAATAATTTCAAAGAGATCGCGTCGGTAAACGATCTCAAACCCGGCGAACTGATGCTCCCGTTCCGCATCATGCTGGTGGGAGGTAAATTCGGACCGGGTGTGTTTGAGGTAGCCGCGGTGCTTGGCAAAGAAGAAACCCTGCATCGTATCCAAAAAGCAATGGCAGCTTTCAGCGCCTGATAAATCGCTGATCAACAGTGCGGCAACCAGGCATTAGCATTCATTCCTTATTTTCGCAATAGACAATCCTTACATGAACAGACCTATCCGGGTATTGGTAGCCAAAGTGGGCCTCGACGGTCACGACCGTGGCGCGAAAGTGATCGCCGCCGCACTGCGCGATGCAGGCATGGAGGTCATCTACACCGGTCTCCGCCAGACACCTGAAATGGTGGTGAATGCCGCGCTGCAGGAAGACGTGGATGCGATCGGTATCAGCATCCTCTCCGGCGCGCATAACACCGTTTTCCCCAAAGTGATAGCCCTGATGAAAGAAAAAGGAATGGAGGATGTATTGCTTACGGGAGGTGGTATCATCCCCGAGGATGACATGAAAGAACTCCACCGGCTTGGCATTGGAAAATTATTCGCGCCCGGCACGCCAACTTCTGAGATCAGTGAATATATAAAAGATTGGGTGAAAGAACACCGCAGTTTTTGATTCCTGGTCCTTCGCCTTTCTGTACTGACTTTCCCTTTCATTAAACGGAGAATGTCGTCGGGTAGCCGGTAAAATAGCTAACCGCTATTTCTTTACTTTTGGCAAAAGAATTAATATGTACCAAACGCTGCTGACCTTACGTGAAAACGGGATCCTGACCATTGTCATCAACCGCCCCGATAAACTCAACGCGCTGAATAAAGATGTGTTCACGGATCTGAATAATGTCCTGGATGAAATAGAGAAAGACCCTGCTACAAGATCCGTCATCATCACCGGCTCCGGGTCAAAGGCATACGTGGCCGGTGCGGATATTTCGGAATTCGGAGGGTTGAACAAGGAACAGGCCATGGCGCTTGCCAAAAGGGGACAGGATACATTTGCCCGGATCGAAAATTCATCCAAACCCATTGTAGCGGCTGTCAACGGTTTTGCACTGGGTGGCGGTTGCGAACTGGCGATGAGCTGTCATTTCCGGGTGGCATCCGAAAATGCAAAGTTTGGCCAGCCCGAAGTGAACCTGGGTTTGATCCCGGGTTATGGCGGAACGCAACGCCTGGTGCAGCTTATTGGAAAGGGAAAAGCGATGGAACTGTTGCTGTCTGCGCATATGATCGATGCTTCGGAAGCGAAATCACTCGGGCTGGTGAATTATGTTACAACGCCGGATACGCTGCTTGATCATACCAAAAAGATCCTCGATATCATCAACAGCAAGGCCCCGCTGGCCGTGGCCGGCTGCATCAAAGCCGCCAATGCCGTATTCGATGAAAGCAAGAATGGTTATGCGCTGGAGATAGAAGAATTCGGAAATGCTTTTGCCACGGAGGATATGAAAGAAGGCGTAACGGCTTTCCTGGAAAAAAGAAAGGCGAATTTCAGCGGCCGCTGACAAGGCAAGACAAATCTTTCTTTCCTATTCACTTCTCCAACAACTTTTCATCCATTAAGTACGCAGTTACACCGATAACATTGTCCACTCCCTTTACATCATCCAGGTATACGGTGAATGATGTGACTGCGGTTGTTTTAAAGGTGAGGATTCGTTTACGTCCCACACTTGTACCCGCGATCTCCCTGACCATCCTTTTACCGTTATACAGGAGTATCCTGAATTTCCGGATGGTTTGCCCCAGGTGAATGGCCTCCCGGAGGGTGATACAATTCATTTTTGCCAGTTGCGGCAGCTCCACGATAAAATTCTGGAGGTTTACGCTATACGCCTTGCCCGCGGAGTCGAGTGATCGTACGGCTAAATTTCCACCCGGTACTTCCGAACGGGTAAACTGGTAAAAGGTATTGGCTGATTTCAGCAGGTTGTCGGCAAAACTTTCATCCCTCAATTTTTTGAATCCCGTTAGTGACGCCGAATCAACGGCAGCGAGCAGCCCCCGCGTATCCGGGGGTACATTCAAAAGCAGGTTGGCACCCCTTCCCACAGACTTCAAATAAATATCGAACAATTGCTCCGGGGTTTTCACTCTTGTGTCTTCGGCGGAACGCCAGAACCATCCCGGGCGAATGCTGACATCGCATTCGGCGGGTATCCAGTACTGTCCCTTGTAATTTCCGCGATTGAGCGTGTCGGTCGGCGGCGCCCCGATCCCCCTCTTAAAACCCGCGGTATCAAGAAAATTCCAGTTGGGGTTTCCTGCGATCCCGTTCTCATTCCCCACCCAGCGTATGTCGGGACCGATATCGCTGAACACAACGGTCTTTGGTGAAAATTGTTTCACCGTATTCTCAAATCGCTTCCAGTCATACACCTGTTGTTTCCCGTTGGGTCCTTCACCATTCGCGCCGTCCCACCACATTTCCCAAACCGGACCGTAATTCTGCAAGATCTCCTTCATCATGTTCACAAAAACGGTATTATATTTCTCCGTGCCATAGTCAGGGTGGTTCCTGTCCCAGGGCGACAGGTAAACGCCGAACTTGAGACCGTATTCCCGGCAGGCCAGCGATAATTCTTTCAGCACATCTCCCTTCCCGTTCTTCCATTTGCTTTCCCGTACGGTATGTTTTGAATATTTACTGGGCCAGAGACAAAACCCGTCATGATGCTTGGCCGTGATGATGATCCCCTTCGCGCCCGACTCCTTTGCGATGCGGCACCACTGCCGGCAATCCAGCTCCGTTGGGTTGAAAATATCTTCGGGTTCCGTTCCTTCTCCCCATTCCTTGCCGGTAAATGTATTGGGACCGAAATGCATAAAGAGGTAATACTCGGTCTCGTGCCAGTCGAGTTGTTTTTTGGAGGGTACGGGCAGGTCATTATACTCCTGCGCCGCAACGGATAGAATGGGAAAAAGGGAAAGGGCAAGGATCAGTTTTTTCATTTAATCGTTATTTTTTTGGAAGGAAAACATCCGGTATTTCCGGCGCAACCGGGTGGATGGCCTCATAGGTGAATCCCATCAACCGGGCAATGGTTTGTGCAAATTGCTTTTGGTACACCTGCTTCTCCTTCCGGATCTCTCCTACGGCGGGTGTTCTGTTCTTATACTGCGGATCTCCCTGTATCTGCTCCCAGATCTCTTTGATCCATTGATCGACCTGGTTCGCCGCATCAAGGTAGGAACGATACTTGCCACCATGCGCCCACTCATCCGTTTCACCATAAGCGATATACAACACCCTGGGCTTCCGCACCTTTAACCATTCAAAAGCGGCATGATGGGTGAAAACATCCAGGCATTCATCCCCGAGCCAGGGTTTGTAGGAATCCTTAAGTAGCCGGCTTATCATCTTTTCATTGGTCGTGGGCGCTTTACCACCGGTTGCATCAAAAGCGGAAATAACGGGGATACCGCTTCGTTCTTCGTTCAGGATCCGGTCAAACGCTTCCCAGGCGCCAAAGGCTGCCACTTTCCCTTTCAAACCGGGTTGCTTATTTAAATATTCAAGAACGGTCACATGCGGGTTGGGCGGATAGTTGTTACTGTTGATACTGGTATCTGCAAATCCGGTAAACAGTTCACTGTACCCCGGGTAACTGAACCAATAGGGATTCGCATTGTCCACCTTGCAGCCTTCTTTCCTGTTACCATAGATCTGTCCCTTTTGTGCCACCGTGCTCCATAAAAAAGGCATGAGTTTTTTCCTGCGCTCACCCTCATCCGGGCTCCAGTATTTTTTGAAGATATAACTGCTGTCACCTTCATTATAGCGGCTGTCATTGGCAATGGCCGAATCCATGCCTTTAAAGACCTCCTGCCAGCGTAATCCGTCGGTGGTAATGATGATGATATTCTGTGGCGATGACTGTGCTGTTGCAATACAACTGAGCAGCAGTGCAACCAATCCGTTAATTATTTTCATGCTACAACCGATCCTTTCTGGGTGAATGAAATTGTTCAGGTTTTGCAAAGGAAAAATTGAAGATGAAAAGGGCCGGGTAAAGCTGACCGGAGCCTTTAACCCCGGCAATTTAATACGCTATTACGAACTTTTAAAGACGAAAATCAATATTCCTATTTATTGATTGGCCTACCTTTGCCCCGCCTACGCCAAGGCTTCGGCGGACAATGCTCCGCCTACGCCAAGGCTTCGGCGGACAATGCTCCGCCTACGCCAAGGCTTCGGCGGACAAAGACCGCCTACGCCAAGGCTTCGGCGGACAATGCCCGCCTTCCCCAGGGTTATGGCGGTTTTGGGTGCGGGCAATCATCTTTAAACTGGTTAAAATGGAATTCAGGATCGAAAAAGACACCATGGGCGAGGTCAAAGTACCCGCCACGGCCTATTACGGGGCGCAGACCCAGCGGAGCATTGACAACTTTAAGATCGCGCAGGACATCAACCGGATGCCCAAAGAAATCATCAGGGCCTTT
>JBGATE010000173.1:0-6199 GCA_044229375.1 Chitinophagaceae bacterium | reverse complement strand
AATTGCCTGTAATTAACAATGATCCGATCCCTGACCTCCGGCTTTATTTCCGGTATCTCATCCAGTCCTTCACAGAATGCTTTTATATAAAGCCCGGTGCCCCCTTCCAGCACAACCACATCCTGCGTAAAAAAAAGTTGATCCACCTTTTGCAAAGCATATTGCTCAAATGTAATCGCCGTTACCTCCTCCTCTATGCTGTGTGATGCGATAAAATGATGGGGAACCTGCTGCAACTCCTCTGCCGATGGCCTTGCAACGCCAATATTGAGTTCCTTGAAACACTGGCGGCTGTCTGCCGAAATGATCTCTGTTTGAAAATGCTTTGCCAGCTGCAAAGCCACAGCGGTCTTCCCAACGGCTGTCGGCCCGCAGATGATGATAACCGTCTTCTGTTTGGAGGTTTCCAAGAAATGATCAATTTTCTACTATAGAGTCATTGGGAAAACGCCCGATACGCAGTTAACATTGTTTATGATCCCTTTAATACAATGCAACCTGAAGATTGAGCATTGAAAACTGAATATTGAGCATTTCACGCCACGCAGATTAAACCACCTGCATCTTAAACCAAAAAAGAACCGGCTCCCGGCTCTCCCTAAACTACTTCTTCGTCACCCGCCGCATCTTCCTCACCAAGACTAACGTCTTCTCCCTCCTCATCTTTCTCCGCAAAACCCTCTCCTACCTGCGTGAGGTCATATTTTTCTTCCACATCCGCGAATTTCTCGCCAAGTAATCCCTTGGTGCCGTACTGGCTGGGCGCTATTCCTTCGGTTCTTACAACGGATGGATAACCGATCTTGGGGTTCTCATCTTTGGAAACATTGATCAGTTCTACCAGGAAAGTCCAGTTCTTGTTGAAATCATACTGGTAGATGAAACGCTGGTTGGGATTACGGATCTCTGAACCGATCGTTGTTTCGGCCATGATCAGCGGCGGCGCCTTGTATTCTTTATCGTATGGCTCCAGGGAGATCTCCCTTCCCCTTTGCCAGTGGTCGTTGCTGCGGTAGAAAGTAGCCTTGTGTTTGTTATCAAACTCATAGCCCTTCAGAATGGTATCATGCAGGTCCTGGAAGGATTGCGTATGGCGGATCACCACATCCCGGTAAACGCTTTCGTCCTCTTCAAAATATATCCTGAATTTTAAAATTGCCATACACAAATTTACTACTTAGTCACAATAACTGCCGGAAGTGGTCATTGAATTTTGGGTTCAAGACCCATTTCTTTTCCTTTCTTCATCATATATTCAAAAGCGGCCTCGTAGGTATTGGGTATAACCCCGTCCAGCATGGCATCTTTCAGCGCATCCTTGATCACCCCCACCGGTTTGGAAGGCGGGAGACCAAAAGTTTCCATGATGATCTCACCGGTAACCGGGGGCTGCCAGTTCCTCACATGATCCTTTTCCTCCACTTCCTTGCAGCGCTGGCGCACGAGTTGGAAATTTTCCAGGAATCTTTTAACCTTTTGTTTGTTTTTAGAAGTGATATCCGCTTCGCAAAGCATCATCAGCTTATCAATATCATCCCCGGCATCAAACAGGAGCCTGCGGATGGCCGAATCCGTAATATTTTCCTTTGTCAGGCTGATCGGCCGCAGGTGCAGTTCCACCATTTTTTTTACAAACCGCATTTCCTCGTGCAGGGGCAACTTCAGTTTGGCGAAAATTTTCGGTACCATCCTGCCCCCCACCACTTCGTGCCCGTGAAAGGTCCAGCCGTGCCCATCCTCGAATTTTTTGGTAGCGGGTTTGGCGATATCATGCAGCACGGCCGCCCAGCGAAGCCAGAGGTCATCCGTCTGGGCCGAAAGATTATCCAGTACCTGCAGGGTATGGTAGAAATTATCCTTGTGCCCCAGCCCGTCCTTGTACTCGGCGCCTGCCAGTTCCACCATCGGGGGGAAGATGATCTGCAACAGTCCGCTCCTGTACAAAAGATCAAAACCAACCGAAGGTGTACCGGCCGTAATGATCTTATTCAGTTCATCGGTTATTCTTTCCTGTGAGATGATCCTGATCCTACCTGCCGAATCTTTGATCCCCTGCCAGGTTCCTTCCTCGATGGTAAAACCAAGCTGGGTGGCAAACCGGATGGCCCGCATCATCCGCAACGGGTCATCGCTGAAAGTGCGGGCGGGCTCCAGCGGTGTGCGGATGATCTTCGCTTCGATATCCTTTACACCGCCGAAAGGGTCGATCAGTTTACCGTAATCTTCCTTGTTCAGCCCGATGGCAAGCGCATTAATGGTAAAATCGCGGCGTGCCTGGTCCTCTTCGATGCTGCCGGGCTGCACTTCCGGTTTGCGGGAACTCAACTGGTAGCTTTCCTTCCTGGCACCCACAAATTCAATATCAAAGCCATCGCTGATCCGGATATGCGCCGTTCCGAAATTTTTGAAATAGTCCACCTGCGGCACAGGATTGAACTGCTTAGCCGTTTCCGCGGCCAGGGCAAGGGCGTCCCCGGCACAGACAAAGTCGGCATCCCTGGTTTCCCTTCCCAGTATCTTATCGCGCACAAATCCTCCTATGAGAAAGGTCTCCACTCCCAGCGTTTCCGCAGCCCGGGCCACTTTCTTAAGGATCATTGACTCTTTTTGTGAGAACGTTATTTCCATAAACGGGGCAAAGATAACTATGAAGGCACAAGGTGCAAGGTACAAGGTACAAGGTACAAGGCACAAGGTACAAGTGGCGTGCTTATTTATGGTACTTCAGGGGCGGAGTATTTCAATCCTCCCGTTCTGCCACCTTATGACTGATGATGGTGAAGCGGGACGGGTATCATCCTGGCGGTATTCAACGATATAATCAACACCTTTCCTGATCGCGGGAGATATATCAGCATAAAATTTTGCAACGGGTTCCCCGGAAATATTCGCGGATGTAGATACGATTGGCTTGCGGAATCGTTTGATCAGATGTTTGCAAAACGGTTCTTCACAGATGCGTATACCAATACTGCCGTCCGTCCCTGTAAGGTTTGCGGCCAGGCCGATGGCCCCTTCATAAATGACCGTGGTAGGCTTTTTTTGCATTTCCAAATAATCAAACACGGCCAGGTCGGGCGCGGCCGTGTATTGAAGCACATCCCTTTCATCCGCCACCAGTACGATCAGGGCCTTTTCATCCGTTCTTTTTTTCAGGGCATATACCCTCTTAACGGCTTCCTCATTAGTGGCATCACAACCGATCCCCCACACGGTATCCGTGGGGTACAGGATCAGTCCGCCTTCCCGGAGCACCCGCAGGCAGGGTTCAATATCTTTTTCAAAATCCATCAGGCGGAAGTTAACCGATTTAAAGCATCCTGCACTGCTTTTACGATGAGGGTTTCATCCAGTTGCAGGAGGCATTCCGGCACACCGTATTTTTTACAGGTATTGCTGTTACAAGGCTCGCAGGAAAGTTTTCCCAGCCGGATTAGAGTTCTGTTCGGCTTATTATAGGGTGCGGTTTCATTCTCATTACCGGCGCCGAATAAAACAATGGTAGGTGCGCCCATCGCATTAGCCAGGTGGGCAGGGCCGCTGTCGGTGGAGAGGGTAACGGCAGATGCCTCGGTAAAACCGGCCAGTTCAATGAGACCTGTGTAACCAGCAAGTATCACAATATTTGTCTTGTTCTCCAGTTTGGCATAAACCGCATCCACCCTTTCAACGTCACCGGGGCCGCCCACCAGGAAAATGGTGGAATCCGTACTTCTCCTTATTGCATTGATGATGCTGATCGCCTTTCCTTCCGGTAAACGCCGGGATGGCGCCACTGAATTGATATTTATGACAATTGCATTCTGTTTCGTTTTGCCGGTTGATGCAAGACCAACAACGGGGGGACCGGGATCTTTGCCGGAATATTGTCTCAGCAGGTCAAGGTATTCCTCCACACGATGGAGGTTTTCCTTCTTCAAAAAAGATGTTGTAAGCAGTACGCCTCTTGCTTCTTTTTTGTATCCCGCTCTTTTCGCGGCGCCCGATGCAAAACCCATCAGGGCCGATGAAAATGAATCCGGCAGGCAGAAAAAAAGGTCATATTTTTTTTTCCTGGCGATCTGCTTTCCAAATCTCCAGGCGCCCCGCAACCCGCGATATTTTTCTTTGGAGAAAATATACCGCTCTCCATGTGGCGGAAAGAGATCCAGCAATGGTTCGATCCCTTTTTTAGCGACGAGGTCAATGGCCGCACCCGGGTATTGCTCGTTCACGGCCCGCACAAAGGCTGAACTCATGACCATATCGCCAAGCCAGTTGGGAAGCCGGATGAGAATATTCATACCGGAAAAGTACATTCTATTTCAGAATATGGGGAAGCGGGAAGATCAAATTAATTTAAGTTTGTAAAAACTGACCAATGGAATTAAAAGGACTGATAGCCGAAGCCTGGGCCAACCGCGAATTGATAAAAGAAAGTAAATACAGCGATGCCGTGAGGGCTGTGATTGAGGAAGCAGACAAGGGCCGGTTAAGGGTGGCATCTCCATCTGAAAACGGGTGGATCGTGAATGAATGGGTGAAACAGGCCATCCTGCTCTATTTTGGCATACAGCAAATGCAGACCTGGGACCTGGCTCCTTTCGAGTTTTATGATAAGATGCTGCTCAAAAAGAATTACAAGGAGCTCGGCGTAAGGGCCGTTCCCCATGCCGTGGCCCGGTACGGAGCCTACCTCGCCAAAAATGTGGTCCTGATGCCCAGTTATGTGAATATCGGGGCCTATGTGGACGAGGGCACCATGGTGGATACCTGGGCAACGGTGGGTAGTTGTGCCCAGATCGGAAAAGGCGTTCACCTGAGCGGCGGCGTGGGTATCGGGGGCGTGCTGGAACCGTTGCAGGCCTCACCGGTTATCATTGAGGACGGGGCCTTTATCGGCAGCCGCTGTATTGTTGTGGAGGGAGTGATCGTAGAAAAGGAAGCGGTGCTGGGCGCCAACGTGGTGCTGACACAATCCACCAAGATCATCGATGTAAGCGGAACTGAACCTCTGGAAATAAAAGGCCGTGTGCCCGCCCGGAGCGTTGTTATACCGGGTTCTTATACTAAAAAATTTCCGGCGGGTGAATTTGGGGTGGGTTGTGCGCTCATTATCGGCCGGCGAAAACCCAGCACCGATCTGAAAACAAGTTTGAATGATGCCCTGAGAGATTTCAACGTTTCCGTTTAGTGCCTTATATTTGCACCCCCTAAGGGTGAGTTTTTGGTTCTTAGTTCTTTTAGGTTCTCCTGATTAACTATTTAATCGATCAACTATTCCCTGAATCGCCCGGATGGCGAAATTGGTAGACGCACCGTCTTCAGGTGGCGGCGTTCGAAAGGATGTGCTGGTTCGAATCCAGTTCCGGGCACTTCATTGGATTGGCTCCCAAAAACGGGAGCCAATTTTTTTTTGGAGCTGCTGAAACCCTTGTCTGCACTGCATATTAGGGCAAGCACCTCATTTATACGGTTGGTTCGATACGCTTTATTTTCAAAAATCAATTTTTCCGGGCATATCGAACCAATAAGCTGTTGTTTTGCCTTCAAATCCGCTTTGGTGAAGTATTTCGGCAGATTTTCCACTATTTCAAGCGCAGAGGTCATATACTCACTCAGGTTAAAATCCAGTGAGGAGATTTCCCGCATCTTTTTTTCAAGCTCAATGACTACCCTTTCAAACCGATTCTTTATCTCCCTGTAATCCGATGGCTCTAATTGCCCGTCCAGCATCAATTGCTGGGCATTCTGGATGCGTTGCTGGTTCTTTTCAATTTCTGTATCAATCTGCTGCCTGGAGACTGATTGGTCTTTGCCGGTTTTCTTTGAATAGTCCGTTAGTATTTTCCTGAACACTTTAATACCGCCTCTGCTGAATGATATCCTTTCCAGTTCTTTTACAAACAGGTCATTAGCCTCATCTGCTTTAAAGCGTTCATTACATCCTTTTGAGCAATGGTAATAAAAATACCTGCCCCCATTGCCTTTGGATGCGCTTCCTGTTAACCTTCCCCCACACTTACGGCACTGCAAAAAACCACGAAGCGGCAGTTCTTCCTTCAAAGTATTCTTAGCCGGGAATTTCCTTTTTCTCCCATTTAAAACATCCTGTACTTCGTAAAACAATTCTTCGCTAACTAAGGCTTCATGGGTTGCCGGTATCGTACATTCTGTTTCATCTTTATATGCTGGTATAAATATCTTACCGCAATAGATA
>JBGATE010000172.1:0-6246 GCA_044229375.1 Chitinophagaceae bacterium | reverse complement strand
AATGTTCCTGTTGAAACAGGGAAAGAAACCAGGCTGAAAACCGGTGTGCTGAATATTGTTACGCCCGGGGATTGGGAGATCTATGATGAGGCAAAGAAAAAATTCTATACCTCCGGCAATAAACCAAAAAAACTGGCAATGCCTGCCGGGATTTACCAATTGGAATTTGAAAAAGCCGTCTACCGGATTGTTATAAAAGAAAAGCTGACGGTACGATTTGAAAAGGCGATCCCTGTTCTTAATAATTGACCGGCTTCTCCCGCCCTTGTTGGTGATTTTTAAATGGCACACGAATGACACGGATCGAACGGATCAGAACAGACCAAATCCGTTTAAATCCGTTGTATCCGTGTCATCCGTGTGCCATTTAAAAAGGGCATTCATTATTTCTTAGGCATCCCCTTCATCAACTCCTGCACCGCTCTTTCCAGTTGCTGATCCCTTCCGGCGCTCATCAGCCCGGGTTCATTTTTTATTTTGATATCCGGCTCCAGTTGGGTGTTCTCGCAAAATTTTCCGTCGGGCGTGCGCCAGCCTCCCTGCGGGATACCAAATACGAGAGTAGGGTCGATCTGGTTTTCCCACCACACGAAGGTGCCGGTGCCGGGTACGGGCATGCCCACCGTCTGGCCGAGGTTCTTTAATTTATAAGCAACGGGGAACAGGTGCGCGTCGGAATAGTTACTTTCCCCCATCAGCACGATCGATGGTTTGATCCACTTGGTTTGCGGCTGGTAGCCGATCGTTTGCCCGTGGGGAATGATGTCAAAATATTTTTTCCCGCTGAGAAAATCCGAAAGCTGCTCATGCAGGTTGCCCCCGCCATTGAAACGGGTGTCTACCACGATGGCCTCCTTATCGAAATTCTTGCCCAGCACCTCATCGATCACCACCCGCATACTGGGATCATTCATTCCCCGCACATGCACATAACCGATCTTTCCGCCGGATAAGCGTTCCGTTTCTTTTCTGCGGTTCTCCACCCAGCGCTGATAATATAATTCATTCTCTTCTCCCAGCGTGACCGGTTTGACGGTTTCTTCCCAGCGGGTATTGGTTTGCGGGTCAAATACCGACAGCAGGGTGAGTTTACCGGCAATGCGGTTCAGGTACTGGTAAAAATCCTGGTCCGGGAGCAGGTCCTGCCCGTTGATGGCTTCAATGATATGCCCGGCTTTGATCTTAGATGCTTTCTTATCAAGGGGGCCCTTTTCGATCACTTCCGCGATCTTCAGTCCTTTCCCGGTATAGCCCTGGTCAATAAAGATCCCGAGGGAGGCCGTGGCATCCGTATTTACCTGGGGAGGCGAATAGCGGCAGCCGGTATGAGAACCATTCAATTCACCCAGCATTTCGCCCAGCATGTCCGCGAAATCATAATTGTTCTTTATGTACGGGAGGAATTTTTTATACTCGTTATTATAGAACGACCAGTTCACCCCGTGCAGGTCCGCCACGTAAAATTTCTTTTTTACTTGTCTCCACGCGTGTTCGAAAATATAGGCCCTCTCGCCGGCCGCGTCAAGCGTCATTTCCCCGTTGATATTCACATTGTCCCTTTTCCCTGATTCCGGGTCCAGTTTGATGATCCTTCCCCCGGTTACCACGAACAATGATTTGCCGTCTTTCGACAATTCGAAACCCGCCTGGTTGGCATCGAGCTTGGTCACCAGCTTGGTTTCTTTGGTCCGCAGATCGGTCATCCAGAGATCGGCCCCGGTCTCAAAACGGGCCAGGTAATACAACTTGTCGTTGTTATTATTGATAACGGCATCACTCATTACCGATGTATGGGTGGTCAGCCGCACCCTTCTGTCACTGATATTATCCCATTCAATATTTACGGGAGTAACATCTTTGCCTGTTTTCGCGCTATCCTTCTTTTTGTCTTTTTCTTCCTGTTCTTTTACCAGCGCAAAATCTTCCTTGGATAACTGAAAGCGGTCCAAAGCCTCCTGCGTCAACAGCACCCCGTAAATATCCCCGGTAGTGGATTGCGTGTTTTGCGCCCGGTAACCGTCACGGTCGCTATACCAGTATACCATTTTTCCGTCCCTTGAAAAGGCGGGGGACCCGTCTGAAAAACCGCTTTGGGTAAGATTGATCAACTGGCCCTTTCCATCGGATTGAATGATCCCGATATCGCGGATAAATCCGAGACCGGTCATAAAGCTGGTGACGATCCATTTGCCGTCGGGCGACCAGTCGAAACCAAGATCACCATCCCCATAGGAATAATTCTTATCCGCCGTCACGATCGTTCTGCTTTTTTTATCTGCCAGGTTAAAGATCCGGAGCGTAGTACGTTCTTCCAGGAAAGCCACTTCTTTTCCATCCGGGGAATAGAGCGGCTGAAATTCCTCCTTATCCGTAGCAATAACGGCTTCTTCCTTGAGTACGGTGGAGGCATAGAAATAAAGCTCTTCCTTCCGGGTGATGGAGGAAGTGAGGATGTCCCAGCTGTCGCCTCTTTCCGCGGCATAGATAAGGGTTCTGCCATCCGGGCTGAAACGGACCATGCGTTCCTGTTCGGGCGTATTGGTGATCCGCTTGGTAACGCCTCCCTCCACGCTGCTGACAAAGACCTCCCCTCTTACCACAAAGGCCACTTCTTTTCCATTGGGGGAAACCGTCATTTCGTTGATACCGCCGTTTACCGGTAAGATCTTAGCCTGGCTGGACCTTCCGTCAAGCAGTACCGATACGGACAGTTTTTTCGGACTCTCGCCTTCCTTCATCGTATAGATCTCCCCATCATAATTAAAGCAAAGGGTATTATTGTCGGATGCGGTCAGGAAACGGACAGGGTGTTTACTTAATTTGGTCACCGCGGTGGGTGTTCCGCTGTTGTTCAGTGATGATTTATACACGTTGAAAGATCCGTTCGCTTCACTGAGATAATAAAAATCGGTTCCATTGCTGTTAAACACGGGGTTCCGGTCCTCCCCTTCAAAACGGGTGAGCTGATCGAACTTTTTTGATTTCAGGTCATAGACCCATACGTCCCGGGTAACCGATGAAGTATGGTGCTTGCGCCAGTTATCTTCAAATCCTTTGTAGTCGTGGAAGATTATTTTGTCGCCACTGCTGTTGTACCGGGCATTGATGGCGGGTTGGGTAATGATCATGGCGGCCCGGCCTCCCTGTACCGGGACGGAATACAACTCGCTCATGCCCCCGTTGGCGATCTGGGAATTGGTGGCCAGGTCCATGCGGGCCGAACTGAACAGAACGGTTTTGTTATCGGGTGAAAAATCCCAGGGCAGGTCGGCGCCGGAAAAATAAGTAAGCCGTTTTGCCTCTCCGCCGGAAGCGGGCATCACAAACACATCAAAATTGCCATAACGGTCAGAAGCAAACGCGATCCATTTTCCATCGTGGCTCCAGACCGGCATGAAATCATATCCTTCGTGGAGGGTCAGCAGGGTGGCCTGCCCGCCGCGGGATGATATTTTATAAAGATCTCCCTGGTAGCTGAATGCCACGGTATTGCCGTCGGGGGAAATGGCGGGGTAACGCAGCCATAAAGGATTTTCCTGCGAATAACCGGAAATACAAAAGAGGGCAACAAATGCCAGGACAACTAATTTTCTCATATTATTGATTTGAAATGGATCCTGCTACAGACCGTTTAGGAAAACAATTAACTGCCTAATTTATTCCTTTTCGGAAAAATAACAGGAATTAATCACAAACCTCCTGCTTTCCACCATTTCCCCCTTACCACTTATCCCAAAAACTTCTTTTTGTCAGCCCAGCTTTTGCTAATTTCCCTTTTTGTAACTGCGGTACTTATGAGAAGACTGACGATCGCTTTATTTTTTCTGTCCCACTATGGTTTTTCACAGGATGCCGGCGTATTCAAACCGGACTCGGTAAAAAAGGAGATCCTTGCCACCCGGATCAGCGCCACCCTGCGGGTGGATGGCCTGCTTGACGAACCGGAATGGAACCTGGCCGCGCCCTCCCCGGATTTTATCCAGGTGGAACCCATGCAGGGACAGGCGCCGAATCAACGTACGGTCGCCAGAATACTGTTCAACCGGCAATTTCTTTACATCGGAATTGTGGCGTATGACTCGGGTGGAAAAAAGGCCATCAGGGCCACCGATTTCAGGAGAGATTTTAGTAACCGCAGCCACGATCATGTGGCGATATCGCTGGACGGTTTCAACGACCACCGCAACGCGATGGCTTTTACCACGAATCCATACGGCGTACAGCGGGATCACCTCGTGTTTGATGATATACTTACCGATTTCGACTGGGACGCGCTTTGGAAAGTGAGGACCGTCCGTACCGACACCGGGTGGATCGCCGAGATCGCCATTCCCTGGCAAACACTCCGCTATCCGAAGACAACCGACAGTTTACAGAACTGGGG
Organism: Chitinophagaceae bacterium; assembly: GCA_044229375.1. Taxonomy (GTDB): domain Bacteria; phylum Bacteroidota; class Bacteroidia; order Chitinophagales; family Chitinophagaceae; genus JJ008. The sequence continues at coordinate 1,862 of JBGATE010000172.1, read as the reverse complement.
GATCAATGTGATGCGCAACCGGAGGCTGACCAATGAGATCTCCGCTTTTTCGCCCTATCCCCGTTCTTTCAATTTTACCCGCATGGCCTATGCCGGTGTGCTGAAGAACCTGCAGCCTCCACCGCCCAAGACCAATATCCGGGCGCAACCCTATTTGCTGGCGTCTTTCGACCGGTATAAGAATTTCCCTGCCGCAACGGATCCGGAACAAAACAATTTCAGGGCGGGCGGAGATATCAAGTGGGCCATCAATCCCAACAATATCCTTGACCTTACGTTCAACACCGATTTCGCGCAGGCCGACGCCGACCGGCAGGTGAATAATGTAACGAGGTTCTCCGTGTTTTTCCCGGAGAGACGGCAATTCTTCCTGGAGAACGCTTCGCTATTCGGCACCGGCGTTGGCCCGGCGGATGACCTGTCAGGCGGTACGATGCGGATCCAGCCTTTCTTCAGCCGGCGCATCGGGCTGGATGATGCCGGCAACCCGATCCCGCTGGATGCCGGGGGCCGCTATGTGTATCGCTCACTGAAAAGAAATTTCGGGGCATTGCTCATGCGCCAGCGGAAAAATGACATCACGCCCGGTACGAATTTTTTTGTGGGCCGCTATTCCGAAAATATCGGCCTTCAGAGCAGGTTGGGCGGATTGCTCACGGTAAAGAACAACGAAAACGGAACGAATGTGGTAGCGGCCCTGGATGGTTTTTTTCGCCTGGGGGAATCACATTCCATCAACAGCATGATCATCCGTTCCTCCAATAACAAGGGGGGGAAGGATGGTTTCGCCGGGTATGCGCAATATTATTTCACCAATAACCAGTTCAAGATCTGGTGGACGCAGACACTGGTCACCAAAGATTTTGATCCTGCCCTTGGTTTTGTTTCCCGCAGCGATGTGATCGGGACCACGCCGGGTATCTTCTGGTATTACCGGGGGAAAAATCTTCCTTTTAAAAAATGGATACGGGCCTTTGAGCCGGGCCTTATGACCGAGTTTTACCACCAGGCTTCCACCGGCCAACTGATCGAAAGCCAGGTCAACATCAATCCCATCTGGTTCAACTTCCAGGACGGGGGCTATTTCGGTTACCTGGTGAACCCGACCTTTCAGCGGCTCACTGAGCCCTTCGCTCCGCTGGGCATCGTTATATCAGAAGGGAAATATCATTATGTGCGGCACCAGCTCTATTACAGCAGCGACCCTTCGAAGATCATCGGATTGAGCGCTTCGGTTGAATTCGGTTCTTATTTTAATGGTCAACTCAATTCGGGCAGCGCTTCACTTCGCTTTTCCCCCATCCCGCATTTTTCCCTGACCGGAACATTGAACCGGAATCATTTTAAAAAAGTGGGCGACAATGCGGAAACGGTCACCGCGGACCTCTGGAGCATCACCGGCCGGCTGGCGCTGAACCCCCGCCTGCAACTGATCGGTTTTTACCAGTTGAATTCCATCAATGATGCCGGCAATTATAATATCCGCCTCTCCTGGGAGTACCAGCCCCTTTCTTATGTTTACGTGGTCTTTAATCACCGGGGCTTTGATAATGCCGCGTTGAAACGGCAAACAGAGGATCATACGATCATCAAACTGAGTTACCTGCGGCAGTTGTAAGGATAAGCGAAGCTGGTCTACTTCGAGCGAAGCGAGAAGTCTTTTTTTATCCCCCCCCACCGGCACTGTTATTCCGAGCGCAGCGAGGAAACTGAGCTTGAAACAGGGCTTAGTTTTTATTTCGGTTGATTGAGGTTGCTCGATGTGCTTGATTGAAGTTCTTCGCTTTGAGGTTCCTCGCTTTGCTCGGAATGACATGATTTAGTAAGAGAGAAATAATTAGATTTCTCGCTTCGCTCGAAAT
>JBGATE010000171.1:0-6271 GCA_044229375.1 Chitinophagaceae bacterium | reverse complement strand
ATGCCTTTATGACCATGGCCTGGTATGGGCACCTTAAATACAGTGAATTGAAAGGCTTGCATAAAATGACCCTGATCTCCATCATCCTCTTGAGCTGGGGCATTGCTTTTTTTGAATATTGCCTGATGGTTCCGGCCAACCGTCATGGATTCGTAAGGGGCTTTTCGGGCTTTCAGCTTAAGATGATCCAGGAGGTGATCACGTTGGTGGTGTTTGCCGTATTTGCTGTCTTTTACCTGAAAGAACCTTTTCACTGGCGTTACCTGGCGAGTTTTACGCTGTTGCTGGGGGCGGCCTATTTTATGTTCAGTAAGAACCCGGTTTAAGGAAGCGGTAATTCGTTTTTATACCACGCGGTGAGTTCTGTGAAATGCCCTCTGTGGATAATGGGCAAGAAGGTTTTTCCCGGCTATTCCACATCAGCCGATTTCTGCTGGTGGCGCATTTTCTGTTTCCGGATCAGGTCGGATTTCATCTTGTGTACAAAGGCGCTGCTCACCAGGTACACCCCAAGGCAAAAGAGCAGGGATGCAACGATGCCCCAGAAATACCAGTCATCATACTTGGTTCTTTCAAAACAGGCGAACAGGATCACCAACACACCGGCAATGATGGCGCCAAAGCCGGATAATAATTTGGTTATATACTTGTCTTCGTGACTGGGCATGTGATACTTTTTAGGTTAGCGTTTAAGGGTATTCAAAATTAAGGAAAAATGATCTTGCCGTTGCCTGCATTTTAACGATTAAACAGCATAATGGCCGCCGGGTACACGGGCTGTGATGTATAAAGTTTTTATTTTTGTCCATGAAAAGCAGGAATATGAAAAAAATTCTAATCGCAACAATGGGTGTCCTGATGTTGATCAGGGCAAACGGGCAATCGGCACCGGAGGGTTTGTTCATCGCTTCCAAAGCGCCGGATTTTAAAGCAAAAGACCAATATGGGACAGAGATCCGGCTGAAGGACCTGCTGAAGAAAGGGAAAGTGGTTTTAGTTTTTTACCGGGGCAACTGGTGTCCCTATTGCAATAAGGCTTTGTCCCGGTTGCAGGACTCACTCCAGCTGATCAAAGACAAGGGTGCCACCCTGCTGGCCGTTTCACCGGAAAAAGCCGAGGGTATCTCCAAAACAACGGAGAAGACAAATGCTGAATTTTCGGTACTGCATGATGAGGACCTGAAGATCATGAAAGCCTATGATGTGGCGTTTGAAGTGCCGGAGAACACGATCACCCGGTATAAGAACGCGGGTTTGGATATCGAGAAGAATAATGGTGAAAACGGCAGGTACCTGCCGGTGCCGGCCGTATATATCATCGACCAGGAATCCACGATCCGTTACCGGTTCTTTGAGACCGATTACAAAAAAAGACCGAGCGTGCAGGAATTACTGGATAATCTCTGATCCTGCTATCTCTTTTCCGCAATAAAACATACAGACTGGAACCGGAAACCGGTTTCAACAACCGGATCGGGGGGATCATCCCGTAGCACCGAACCGGTATAATGGAAATTATTCTGTTCCAGCAGATCCTTCCATTCCTGTTCCGTGTATTTTCTGAATCCGTAACGGGTAAAGGGCATATGCTCCATGCTCTCTTTGGTACGTACCGTAGCGTAGAATTTTCCTCCGGGTTTCAGCACGCGGTGTACTTCTTTCAGATGAAGAGAGGGGTCATCCCAGAAATAGGCGACATTGATACAAAATACTTTGTCAAAATGATGATCATCGAATAAAAGGTTTGCGCTGTCGCCGAACTGTAAGCTCAGCCGCCCGGAGCTCACCGCAGCCTGGTTATTTTCCCTTGCGGCGTGCAGCATGGTCTCTGAAAAATCGACACCGGTGAGCTGAAGGTTGGCGGCTTTTGAAAAAACCTTTTCAAAGAACATCCCGTTGCCAAAACCGATCTCCAGAACCGTTTCATTATCCTTCAGGTCCATGGTCTCCAGCGTGAAATCATAGAGATACTCATTGGCCTTATTCATCATAAAAGCCACTTTGTTTCCCGTCGTGCCGCTTGGTTTTCGCAGTTGACGGGCCAGTCTCTTATAGCGGAGTTGCTGAAAAAATCGTTTGAACATACCGGTTGCTTTACGAATAAAGAGGAATCATTTCCATAGGATACGTCCGACTTTGCCATTGCCACCTGCGAAATAGATAGCCCCGCCGAGTTTGGATGCCCGGCAAACATGAAAACCTTCCTTGCTGATCCAGACCCAGGTCTTGCCCCCGTCGATACTGTGGTCAACGCCGTTGAGTCCGCAGGCAAAAGCTTCGGTCTTGGAATAATATTCCACGCAACTGCGGTAGCCATGCGGGGATACCATGGGTTCGTTCCAGGTAAGACCACCGTCATTCGAATAAATGCAGTTTTTGATACGGGAAGTGTCGGCGCTGAAATCGCCGCCCACCACGATCATTTTTTTACCGCCTTTCAGTTTTTTATTGTCCCAAATTGCTACTGAATTCGCACCGGTGGTCTCTTTCCCCTGAACGATCGGCAGCTGAGTGGGTTCATTTTTTGTGAATAGCCTTGAACGCAGACCGCCGCTCACAAATACCGCTTCATCCTTATCCAGTATGCGGATATTGGTGCCGCTGGCCGCGAAACAGGCTTCCCCGCTGTCGGCAACGGGTCTTTTGTCAAAGGGAATGTCCTGCCAGCTATTGCCCCCGTTGAAGGTACGGGCCACGAAGAAGCGGCCGTCTACCGGGTCGCCGATGACAATGCCGGATTGTTCATTCCAGAATTCCATAGCGTCGAGGAACATGCCTTTGGTTTTATTCTCATAGACAACCGTCCATGATTCACCACCATCGGTTGTTTTCAGGATATAGGCGGGTTCTTCCACGCTCATGATGATTGCCGTGGAGGCGTCAAATGCTTCAATATCCCGGAAGTCCTTTTTTTCAAAACCGGTTACCACCCGCCATTGCCATGTTTTTCCGCCGGTGGTGGTTCGTCCAACCGTGCCCTTATTACCGCTTACCCAGACCACGTTATCATTTACTACGCTTAACCCGCGGAGGCTGACTCCATTTCCCGAAGTAAGAACTTCCACGCGGGGAATTTGAGCAGGCAGCGGCAGGCAGGATGTTATTATTTGTGCAACGATAAATAAGAAGAGATGTTTACGCATTGTTCAGAGTTGAATGGCACACGGATGATACGGATTGAACTGGTTTGCTCTGGCTCTCCTGTATGAGGGAAAATATCCGTCCGGTTCCGTGTCATCCGTGTTCTTTTTTGAATCGAAACTGACCACCAGTTGCCCGAAACGGCGCCGTTGCAATAATATTTTATGCCCAGGTACTCCAGCTCTTCCTGCAGGTGGATATGACCGCTGATACAGGTACGGATGTTCGGGTATGAAATGAATATTTTTTTTAATGCGAGAAAATCCGTGTGCATCAGGTTCCTTTTCACCAGCAGATCGCCGTTGGCCTCCGTTTTATTGAAGAATAGCCCGGCGCAGATGGACAGGATGGGGATATGCGAAATTATGCAGATGTATTTTTCGGCAGGTACTGATTTCAGTTCCTGTTGCAGCCAGTCCAGTTGCTCGGGATCCAGCAAGGCGATATAGCCCCCGGCCGGGTTAAGCTGGGTGCTGTCCAGTACAATGAAATGCCATTTTCCTTTTTCAAAACTATAATACCGTTTCTTCAATTCCAGTGTTTCCACTACCCATACTTTTCCATAGAGCCGGTCATTGTCAGGTTTATTCTCTTTGATGAACCAGCCCCACACATCGTGGTTCCCGATCGTATGATAAACGGGAAGGCTGTTTTCTTTTTGCAGGATGCTTTTGAACAGGTCCCATTGCGTTTGGGTCTTTTGTTTGTCGGCTTCCAGCGAATCCATGATTGCATCCCCGCCGTTTACTATGAAGTCTACCGGGTTTTTTAATTGCTGTGCATGTTGCAGGGCCTTAGCCATGCCGGCTTCGGGAATGGGTCCCGGTTTCACATGCATGTCCGTAAGATGCGCGAAACGGATCGGTCTTTTCTTTACGCCGGTTGCAAAAGAAGAGGAGGGGAGCAAACTGCCACCAATGACCGCGGCCGTGCTTTGCAGGAAAGATTTTCTTTTCATACAATAATTGAATGAGAGATGTACAATTTAAGGAAAATTGGCAAGAGTGAATGGTGAATGGTGAATGGTGAATGGTGAATGGTGAATAGTGAATGGTGAATAGTGAATAGTGAATGGTGAAAGGGCAATAGGCTATTGGAAATATCTCCTGGATTTTCCTTCAAAGAAATAACCTGGGTGTGGATGCCTCCAGGTGGTTAAAAAAATTAAGAGGCAGCGACTCCCTTACTTCAATTGTGCGAGCAGTTCATCCTTGCTCACGATACCCTGTTTGCGCCAGACCTCTTTACCTTCTTTGTAGATAATAAATTGTGGGATGGGTTCAATATCAAGCGCTTTCATCAGGTCGGTATGGATCCCGGCATCGATCTTTACCAGCGCAAAATGTTTACCCGCTTTCTTTTCCACTTCTTCGAGCACCGGGTTCATTTTTACACAGGGAGGACACCACTCGGCCCCGAAATCAACCAGGGTGGTTTTATCTTTTGGGATAGATGACATGTACTGTTCCAGCGTAAGCTGGGGTTCGTTGCTGCTTCCTTCCACGGGTTTGCCATCCCGTTTCCAGGCGTTGATCCCGCCCCGCAGTTCGATCACTTTTTTGAAACCGTTGTTCCGCATCCAGGCGGCAGCGGAAGCGCTCCGGCTGCCCACCAGGCAATAGATATAAACAGGCTTATCCTTGTCAACAAAACTCACCCTTTCCATGAATTGTTGCTGGTTGGTCCAGTCGGCCTGCAATGCTTTTTTAATATGCCCGCCTTTAAATTCTCCGGCGGTCCTTACATCAAGGACCTGGATCCCGGATTTGCTGATCTCCTTCTCAAAATCGGAAGGTTTCAGTTCCTTTGCCTCCTGTGAGCGGCAGGAAAAGGCCAGCAACGATAATAAAAGGGCCGGGATTACGTTTTTCATCTGTTCGGTTTTTGGCAAAAATAACATATAGTTTCCCATGATACTGAGCGCTTTCGGCAATTAATTCTTATCAAGCCGGTGGCAGGAGGTATCCAAAATAGTCTTATTTTTAAAGGTTGAAACAACTCACCATCTGTCCTTATTTTAAAAACAAACGAAAACAGGTGAAATGAGCCATGAGATCCCGGCCGGCATCACCACCGGATTACAGGGGATCATGGCGAATTGCATGCGGCTAACCCCCTAAAAAAACAACCAACAGCACATGAAAAAACAGATTCTTTACTTGCTGGCGCTTGGATTCATTATCATCCTTGGCTGCCAGAAAGAGGAAAGCTTTGAATTACCCAGCACCCCGGCCGGCGGCAGTCTGCAGGATGATGCTTCCGGTGATTGCCTCCCTAAAACGGTGAACGGCGTGTATGCCGTGGGCCAGGCCCTGGTTCCCACAACCAATACCATGACGGTAGGTGTCAATGTTACCAAGACCGGTACTTACACCATTTATACGGATACGGTGAATGGATATTTTTTCCGTACCACAGGAACTTTCACGGCCCTGGGTACCACCAATGTCACGCTCCGTGGTAATGGTACTCCCATTGCACTCGGCACCAATAATTTTGTGGTCACATTCGATACGACTGTTTGTGACGTACAGGTTACAGTAACATCCCCGGCTGTATTCACCCTGGCGGGTGCGCCCAATGCCTGTACCACACCCGTGATCGCAGGCAGTTACGGCAAAGACATTCCCCTTACCGCCGCCAATACCGTTACCCTGAATGTAAATGTAACAACGGCGGGCAATTACAATATAACCACCACGGCGGTGAACGGAATGACCTTTAGCGGTTCCGGTACCGTGGCTGTGGGCGCACAAACCATTGTGTTAACCGGCAGCGGCACCCCAACAACGGCGGGAGCGAATACGATACCGGTTACGGTAGGCGCATCCACCTGTAGTTTCTCCATCACGGTAGAGGCCCCCGGTGTGGCTACACTTGGGGGAGCTGGCGGGGCCTGTCTTCCAATTACCGTTAATGGTACCTATACTGCCGGAACCCCGCTCGATGCGACAAATACCGTTACTGTTCAGGTTAATGTTACAACGGCCGGTGCTTTCACCATTACTACCAATACTGTTGGCGGAATGAGCTTCTCCTTTAACGGAACCCTTGCCCTGGGCACACAAACAGTGAACTTACTGGGAACAGGTACACCTGCCGGTACCGGAGCGCAAAATTTTACGGTTAC
>JBGATE010000170.1:0-6290 GCA_044229375.1 Chitinophagaceae bacterium | reverse complement strand
TATTATTTCCGCGTTCAACTTTCCGGTAGCCGTATGGTCTTGGAATGCTTGTATCGCTTGGATTTGCGGCGATGTATGCGTTTGGAAACCTTCTGAAAAGACTCCTTTGTGCGCCATTGCCTGCCAGCAAATCATTGCCCCCGTTTTCGCTGCCAATAACGTACCGGAAGGAGTAAGCTGCCTGGTAACCGGGGGCCGTGAAGTGGGAGAATGGATGGCCGCTGATGAAAGAATACCCCTTGTTTCTGCAACGGGATCAACCCGGATGGGGAAAGCCGTTGGTGCCACCGTAGGCGCAAGACTTGGAAAAGCATTACTGGAACTGGGTGGAAATAACGCTATCATCATTTCCAACGAAGCCGACCTGGACATCGCGATCCTGGGAGCCCTGTTTGGGGCCGTAGGTACGGCAGGCCAGCGTTGTACCAGCACCCGCAGGCTGATCATTCAGGAAGATGTCTATGACAAGGTTAAATCAAAACTTGTTGCTGCTTATCAGCAACTGCGGATCGGTGATCCGCTGGACCCCCAGGTGCATGTTGGACCCCTGATCGATACGGACGCGGTGAAAATGTACCTGCATGCTATTGAGCAATGCAAAACGGAGGGCGGGGAATTTATTGTGGAAGGCGGAGTATTGAGCGGTGCGGGCTATGAAAGCGGCTGTTATGTGAAACCCTGTATTGCAGAGGCGAAGCCCGGATATACTATTGTACAGCACGAAACCTTCGCCCCGATACTCTATTTATTGAAATATAAAAACCTCGATGAAGCCATTGCTATTCAGAACAGCGTGCCGCAGGGACTCTCCTCTTCGATCATGACGCTGAACCTGCGCGAGGCCGAGCAGTTCCTCTCGGCCGCAGGCAGTGATTGCGGGATTGCGAATGTCAATATCGGCACCTCGGGCGCGGAGATCGGCGGAGCTTTCGGAGGTGAAAAAGAGACAGGCGGCGGCCGCGAAAGCGGAAGCGATGCCTGGAAGGTATATATGCGCCGTCAAACCAACACGATCAACTACAGCACATCGTTACCCCTTGCACAGGGGATCCGGTTTGATGTTTAATAAAACATAAAAATTTGCTTTATTTTCTGAACAGGCAACGGTTTTACCTCTGCCGTTCGTCAAAAAAATCACAAAGGCCCCGTGTACCGGGCCTTTATTTATGTAAAAATATATGAATGGTAATCAATAATTTTGCGACTTTACCAATTTTACAGTTTAAAAGCACCATATGAATTATTCAGTGAAACGTACCTACCTGATCGCTGTCAGTATCTCCCTTACCCTTACCGGTTTTTCCCAGAATGAAGTTCCCAAAGGATGGCATTTGCTCGACAAGGCAAAGGATGGTTATTATGGCATCAGCATCGACAAGGCCTATGAGTTTGTAAAAACAAAAAAAGTCAGGAGCAATACGGTGGTCGTGGCCGTCATTGATTCCGGAATTGATACCCTGCACGAGGATCTTCGGTCCATTCTCTGGAAAAATCCGAAAGAGATCCCCGGCAATGGCATTGATGATGACAAGAATGGATATGTGGACGATGTGTACGGATGGAACTTCCTGGGTGGTCGTGACGGCCGTAATGTGGAGCAGGATTCCTACGAAGCGGCAAGGGTGTATCACAAATTCAGGAATAAATGGGGTGCAAAGGAAGGGGTGAACATCGAGTCACTTTCTCCTGCCGATGCGTATGAATACCAGATGTGGGCCCGGTCCAAATCGGAGATCGTGGGCGATGTAAACCCTCTCGAAGTACTGCAGCTCCGCCGTTTTTCAAAAACATTAATGAGCGGTGATTCCGTTATCCGGAAAGAGCTGAATAAAGACGAATATTCCTGCAAGGAACTGAATGGTTATACTTCCGGTAATACCTCTGCCACCCGTGTAAAGGATATCTTGCTGAGATTCTGCAAGGACAACGATAATGAAGAGATCACTAACCAGCAGATCCTTGATCAACTGGAAAGCGAACTGAATAAGATGGAAGCTTCGGAAGTGGAGCCCAAAAAATACCGTGCAGAAATTGTGCAGGATAATTATGAGGATTTCAATGACCGTTTCTACGGTAATAATAATGTAATGGTCAGTAATAAATCGGCCCTGCACGGAACGCACGTTTCGGGTATCATCGGTGCGGTGCGTAAAAACGGTGTGGGAATGGACGGTGTGGCCGACAATGTCAGGATCATGTCACTCCGGGCTGTACCGGATGGCGATGAACATGATAAAGACATTGCGCTGGCGATCCGTTATGCCGTTGATAACGGTGCACAGGTGATCAATATGAGTTTCGGGAAAAGCTATTCCCCGGAGAAGAAATGGGTGGATGAGGCGGTACGCTATGCCGAAAGCAAAGGAGTGCTCCTGGTGCATGCGGCCGGGAATGACGCCAAAAACCTGGATACCACTTTTAATTACCCCTCTCCCGTGATGATAGATAAAACCCGTCCTTCCAACTGGATCACCGTAGGTGCCAGCGGCGATCCCAAGACGGGTGGGCTGACCGCAGGTTTCTCCAATTATGGTAAGAAGGAAGTGGATGTATTTGCCCCCGGGGTAAAGATCTATTCCACGGTTCCGGGTGGCAATACTTACCAGAATCTCCAGGGTACCAGTATGGCTTCCCCGGTAGTAGCCGGACTTGCCGCATTTATCATGTCCTATTATCCTACACTGACTGCGGCACAGGTCAAAACCATTATAGAAAAATCTTCCAGTAAACCTGGAACTACCGTAAAGAACCCCGGAAATGATGAAATGGTGCAACTTTCTGAACTCAGTAAGTCGGGTGGCATCATCAATGCCTATGAAGCCGTTAAACTGGCGGCTGTGACAAAAGGCGAGAAAAAACCGGCAGTGGTAAAACCCGCAACAACGGTAAAACCCGGAAAAAAAGGATGATCCGCTCCAGGTAACGATAAAAAAGCCCTGTTGTAAAAGAGATACAGCAGGGCTTTTTCATATGTAATTCTTGCCGGCCTCTCGTAAAAGTTGAGTATTTTGCACTTTCCAATTTAAAAAAAACAAAATGCAGTATAAAGACATTCTCGGAGGACTGATACTTTTATCCTTTTCATTCGGTTGCGGTAATTCATCCACGGACGAAAAGACGGAAGCAAAAACAGATACCAGCCTTGCTCCTGTTGGTTCCGTTACAACCAATCCGGCGGACACCAGTGTTAACCCAACCCAGAATGTTGTGATCAATGGCCAGGGAGTTACGACCCAGCCTCCGGTTACAACCGTAGCCACAACCAATAAGGGGGCCCTCAACCCTGAACATGGAAAACCGGGGCACCGTTGTGATATTGCGGTTGGAGCTCCGCTGGACAGTAAACCATCCGCCGATTATAAAGCCCCGGACACAAAAGTTACTACACAGCCTGTAACCACTTCCCCCATTACGATTTCACCAACAACAACGACCCCTGCACCGGCTGCCACCACTACCGTTGCACCGGGAATGAATCCGGCGCACGGACAACCGGGACACCGTTGTGATATCGCGGTAGGTGCACCGCTCAACAGCAAGCCAAACACCACTCAACCCGTTTCAACGCAACCCCCTTCATCCATCATAACGACCCCATCCATTCCGGCTGCCACTGCCGTTGCACCCGGAATGAATCCGGCACACGGACAACCCGGACACCGCTGCGATATTGCGGTTGGGGCTCCACTCAACAGCGCACCCAAAAAGAATTAAAGAACTATGGCAAGACCCGAACTGTCTCGTATCCCGGAATTCTATCACGGCTATGTACGGCAAGTAAAGGCTGATGATCTAGCGGAAGAGTTCAAAACGCAGTTTGCAGAAGTCATCCCCTACCTGGAAAGCATCCCAACGGAAAAGACCGGGTACCGCTATGCAGAAGGCAAATGGACGGTGAAAGAAGTCCTGCAGCATATATCAGACACGGAGCGTGTATTTGCTTACAGGGCTTTGTGTATTGCCCGGAAAGACAGCACGGCATTTCCCGGCTTTGATGAGAACGCCTATGCCGCAAATTCAAACGCGGATAAACGGGAATGGAAAGACCTGGTGGAAGAATTCAGGGCGGTTCGCAGGGCGACAGAATGGCTCTACGGATCATTTGACAATGAGCAGCTCGAAACATCCGGGACCGCCAGTGGTAAATCAACTTATGTGCTTGGGATCGGTTTCATAATTGCCGGTCATTTGAACCATCATATCAATATCCTGAAAGAACGATATATCTGATTACAAAAAGCCCGTTCCGGCTCAACCGGAACGGGCTTTTTAATTGAATAACATTATTTTCAGAATGCTTTTTTCACGGGCTCTTCCGTAGTCTTTGTTTTTACCAGGTTTTGCTGACCGATCATATCATTCATCACCTTCACCGCCTGGTCGAGGTAGATATCCTTTTGCAGGCCCTTGAGCCAGAATTCAAACCGTTCCTGTTTGTTTTTATCGTTTTCCCAGCGGTTGACCTCTTTGGGCAGAGCGGTCACATCGATCTCATTTTTCAGCTTCAGCAGGGTTTCCATCTGCTTAATCGTGGTGCGGATCGCCTTTTGTTCCTCCCTGTACTTATCAAGCCGGAGAGAATAATGCTTGTCATTCTGTTTGGAAAGCCATTCGGTACTTTCCTTGATCAGCTGGAAAGTGTTATCATTTTCCAGTCGCAGCTGGCTCAGCTGCTGGATGGTCTTGATATCGAATCCCGGGTTCCAGTTTGTATAGGAGGCCTTGCCTATCTCATCCCAGGGCAGCGCGTCCTCATCATCCTTTTCCCTGACCTTGAGTTGCTCGAGGTTATCGGGTAAGATGATATCCGAATTCACACCCCTTAACTGGGTAGATCCTCCGTTGATACGATAGAATTTCTGAAGCGTCAGCTTAACGGTGCCCAGGTCGGAATTCGTCATGGAGAAACCTGTTTCCGTATCCAGGCCAATATTGCGCTGCACGGTTCCCTTGCCGTAAGTTGAAGTGCTGCCGATGATCACACCGCGGTTATAATCCTGTATGGCAGCCGCGAAGATCTCGGAAGCGGAAGCGCTGAATTCATTCACCATTACGGCCAGCGGACCGCTGTAAAGCACATTACGGTCCTTATCTTTTAAAACGGTTGGTTTGTTGTCCCTGTCTTTCACCTGCACGATCGGTCCCTCTTCGATGAATAACCCGGCCATCTGTACCACATCATAGAGCGACCCGCCGCCGTTGTTGCGGAGATCGATAATGATACCGTCCACTTTTTCTTCCTTGAGTTTGGTCACTTCCTTGGCAACATCCACAAAACTGCGGTTGCCATTGGGCCGGTCAAAATCAGCATAGAATTCGGGCAGGAAAATGTACCCGATCTTAGAACTGCCATTTTTAACAATGGCGCTGCGGGCAAAGGTCTCATCCTGGACTATTTCATCCCGGATCAGCGAAATAACTTTTATGGTGCCGTCCTGTTTTTTAACGGTCAGCCTCACTTCCGTTCCTTTTTTACCGCGGATCACTTTTACCGCATCCGTTACCACATAACCGGTAAGGTCAACCGGTTCTTCAGCGCCCTGTGCCACTTTAATGATCACGTCGCCAACCTGTATCTCACCGGATTTCCAGGCAGGGCTCCCCGTGAGCACGCTGCTTACTTTAATATTTCCGTCATCATACTGGAGTGACGCACCGATACCAAAAAAACGGCCGCTCATCTCCTCGTCAAAATAGCGTTTATCAACCGGGGGAAAGAATTCACTGTGCGGATCCATGGTGGTGGTGATGGCATTCACAAAAACGCTGAACTTATCATCGTCATTGAATTTATGCCGGTACCGGTCAAAGGTCCTGTCCATCAGTTTGCTTACCTTTTCCCTGGCTTCTTTCTCCAGTTCTGCATCTGATTTGACCACGAATCCTTCCTTACCCTTGTTTTTTTCGCGGCTCTCTAGCAGATCGGTATAACGTTCCAGGGTCAGGAATTTGAGTTTTTTTCTCCAACGGTCCTTACGTTCTGTTTCATTGGCAGGGTAAGCCAGTTTATCACCATCCAGTTCCACTTCTTCATTCAGGGTAAAATCAAAAGGTTCCGCCAGGAACTTCTTATAGATCACCGATGCTTCTTCCACCCGGATATTGAAATTGGATCCTGCGGCAAGGAAGAACTCGACCGGTGCGCCTTTCAGCTCATCATCAATCCTGGTTTCAAATTTTTTTAAATTATTCATGTCAGACTGCAGGAAGAATGATTTATCCGGGTCCAGATCGCCCATGAATTTCCTGTATACCTTTTTGGAAAAGGCGTCATTGATATTCTGGGGGCT
>JBGATE010000016.1:0-27897 GCA_044229375.1 Chitinophagaceae bacterium | reverse complement strand
CATGAATAACGAAGAACTAAAGAATATGATCTCCGGACTGCTACCCGCTGCAACGTATGAAGAAGGGGGTGAGTGGGTCACGGTCAATGTGGAACCGGGCAACTGGTCATCCTTTGCCAGCCAGCTCCGGCAGGAGCCCGCTTTATTCCTCGATTATCTTTTTTGCCTTACCTGTGTTGACTGGAAGACCCACCTGACCATGGTGTTCCATTTTACTTCCACGAAGTTCAGGCATACGCTTGTTGTGAAAATAAAACTGGACAGGAACAAACCCGAAGTGGAAACAGTTTCACCTATCTGGAAAACGGCGGAATTCCACGAAAGAGAGGTGTATGAAATGTTTGGCGTGAATTTCCTTAACCACCCGGACCTTCGATTGCTGATCCTTCCGGATGGATGGGAAGGAAAGAACCCGATGAGAAAGGATTTTGAGGACCCGGTGAATATGATAAAACTCTAGAAACATGAATGCAGAACAAGGAATGATGAATATCGAAATGGCCGCTGTTAAACTTCATCGTTCTTATACCCTTGTTCATTATTCGATATTCTTTTTTTAATGTACAGGGAAACTGAAATAATAAAAGACGCATCTGCTGATACCGATATGGTGATCAACGTGGGACCGCAACACCCGGCCACCCACGGCGTGCTGCATCTTGTCATTACCCTGAACGGCGAAACGATCAAAAAGGTGGAACCGCACCTGGGTTACATCCATCGTTCGATTGAAAAAATGTGCGAAAGTCTCTCCTACCGGCAGTTCATTTATGTCACCAGCCGGATGGACTATCTCTCGGCACATATAAATAATCATGCCTGCGCCTTATGCGTGGAAAAAGGCCTGCAGGTGGAAGTGCCTCCCAGGGCAAAGGTCATACGCGTGCTGATGGACGAGCTGACCCGCATTGCTTCGCATGAACTCTGGTGGGGCGCCATGGCCATGGACCTCGGAGCCTTCACCCCTTTTTTCCATGCTTTCCGGGAAAGGGAGACCATCAATGATATCATGGAAGAGACCTGCGGGGCCAGGCTGACCATGAACTATATGGTTCCGGGCGGAGTGATGCATGATATCCATCCCAGCTTCCGGCAGAAAGTGAAAGATTTCCTGAAGCTGTATAAAAGCAAGATCCATGAATACGATGAACTGGTGACCGGCAATATTATCTTCCAGAACCGTATGAAGGGTATTGGCTACCTGTCAGCCGAAGATGCCATATCCTTTGGTTGTTCCGGCCCGGTTGCAAGAGGAAGCGGGGTGAGCAGTGATATCCGGAAGGTTCAACCGTATGAGGGGTATGATAAACTTGAATTTGATGAAGTGCTGGAAACCGGCTGTGATTCCTTTGCCCGTTACCTGGTAAGGATCCGGGAAATGAACGAATCCATCCGTATCATTGAACAACTGATCGATACTATTCCCGAAGGTGATTTCCAGGCCAAGACAAAGGCCGTACTGAAACTTCCCAAGGGAGAATTTTATACCCGGGTGGAAACGGCAAGAGGCGAGCTGGGTGTTTATATCGTGAGTGAAGGCGGCACCACTCCCTATCGCATCAAATTCCGTTCGCCCGGTTTCTCCAATTTATCGGCACTCGATAAAATGGCAAGAGGCGGAAAGATCGGTGACCTGGTCGCGATGATGGGGACCCTGGACCTGGTGATACCGGATATTGACAGGTGAGACCAAACCCCCTGAACTGCGTTCGCAACCTTCTCCCGCCATTTGGCGGTATCGGTTGCCCTAAAGGGGAGACTTAGATCAAATAGTTCTTAAATAGTATAGTGGTTGAAAGAATTGAGTTGATATAATAAATGGCTGAGGTCGCGAAAGATCATTAGCCCGTAGGGGCTACACATCGGGAACAAGAGCCTGGCAATAAAGACAAACCAGAATCCCTTCGGGGTTCAAAAAAAATAAACCAAAAGTGAAGATGGCCTTGTCCATACTTCGTAACAAATGTGGAGCTTTTCAGAAATAGCGAACCGTTTACATGAATGGCTGGGCCAGACCTTCAATCCCACCTGGACCCTGATCATTGAAATGGTCCTGGCCGGCGTGGCGGTTATCGGGTTGTTCGCCTTACTGGGACTCGTACTGGTGATCATGGAGAGAAAAGTTTCCGCCTGGATGCAGATCCGGCTGGGACCTAACCGCGTTGGCCCCAAGGGAATGCTTCAATCCCTCGCCGACACCGTTAAACTGATCGTTAAAGAAGGAATGACACCGGACGGTGCGGACAAGTTCCTGTTCAATCTCGCACCCTTCATTGCCATGATCGTTGCGATGCTGCTGATGGCTCCCATCGCTTTTGCCACCAACTTCCAGTTTTGGGACCTCAACATTGGTGTTTTATATGTTTCAGCCGTTTCCTCCATCATGGTCATCAGCATCCTGATGGCCGGGTGGGCCAGCAATAATAAATACTCGTTGCTGGGTGCCATGCGCAGCGGGGCACAGATCGTGAGTTATGAATTATCGGCCGGGCTTTCCGTACTGGCCATTGTGGTGCTCACCGGCAGTCTCCAGGTTTCCGAGATCATCAACTCACAGGCCAACGGCTGGTGGATATTCAAAGGACATGTTCCTGCTTTTATTGCATTCGTCACTTTCATAATCGCTGTAACCGCCGAGACCAACCGCGCTCCTTTTGATCTCGCAGAGGCGGAGTCCGAACTGACTGCGGGGTTTCACACCGAATATTCAGGAATGAAGTTCGCGTTGTTCTTCCTGGCAGAATATGTAAATGTGTTTATTGTATGTGCCATCGGGGCCACCTTGTTCCTGGGCGGGCCGATGCCTTTTCATATCGGCAACTGGGAAGGATTTAACCATGTAATGGATTATATTCCTTCCAGTCTCTGGTTCTTTGGAAAAACATTTTTCCTGATCTTCCTGATCATGTGGTTCCGGTGGACCTTCCCCCGGTTAAGGATCGACCAGCTCCTCAACCTGGAATGGAAATATTTATTACCGATCAGCATGATCAATTTATTACTCGTAACATTAATGGCCATACTGGGATGGCATTTTTAAATATGTCGGCAGGCAAATACATAAAGGATGTTTGGGGTGCGGTAAGATCGCTGCTGATCGGTATGCGGCGTACGCTGTATTATTTCACCCATCACAAAGAGATCATCACCCAGCAATACCCCGACAACCGGGAAACCCTGGAACTTCCCGAGCGTTTCAAGGGAGAAGTGGTGATGCCGCATAATGAGAATAACGAACACCGCTGCACGGGATGCCAGGCCTGCGAGATCGCCTGTCCCAATGGCACGATAAAAGTGGTCACCAAATTTGATATTCAGCCGGACGGCAGGAAGAAAAAGGCGATCGACAAACTGGTCTACCACCTGGAGCTTTGCACGATGTGCAATCTCTGTATTGAAGCCTGCCCTTCGGATGCGATCAAAATGGCCCAGACATTTGAACACAGTGTTTTTGACAGAAACGAGCTGATAAAGATTTTAAACAAACCCGATTCGAAGATCATGGAAGGTGTGGAATAGTATTACGTATTGGGTATTGAGCATTGAGCATTGAACATTTTTATTAAACCATGACAGGACAAACAATCATATTCTACCTGCTCGCGGCCCTCACGCTGGTCTGCGGGGTATTGTCTGTCAGCACCCGTCAGATCTTCCGGGCGGCAATCTACCTTCTGTTTGCCCTTATTGGCATCGCCGGTATCTATTTCTGGCTGCAATACGAATTCATTGCTGCCGTACAGATCGTGGTGTATGTGGGCGGGATCGTGGTATTGATCATCTTCTCTATTTTCCTGACACAGCAGGCAGGGGAAAAATTAGAACGGCAAAAAGCGGGGAGGAAGATATTCTCCGCTCTGGCGGCCTTTTGCGGGTTTGCCCTGACCATGTTGCAGGTTTACCAGCATTCTTTTCCTCCTGTAAACGGGGAAGGCAAGTCACCCACGGTGCAGGATATCGGCCGGAATATGCTGAACGTGGCGGAAAGCGGCTATGCCCTTCCCTTTGAAGTGATCTCCATGCTGCTGCTGGCGGCGATGGTGGGGTGTATTGTTATAGCTTTAAAAGGCAAGAGAAATAAGAATGATGAACAGGGAGATAAGAATGATGAAGTGGAGGGAGGAATAGAAAAACAGTAAAACAACCATGATAAACGGACACTACTTCTTCGGCATTCGAAATCCGATCTGATGCAACCCGGACTATACCATATATTATTCATAAGCGCGGCGCTGTTCTTCATCGGCGTGTACGGATTCTTCACCCGGAGAAACCTGATCACCATGCTGATGAGCATAGAACTGATCCTGAACAGCGTCAACCTGAATTTTATCGCGTTCAATAAATACCTGTGGCCGGGAAGTATGGACGGCCTGTTCTTTTCGGTATTTATCATTGCCATTGCCGCTGCCGAAGCCGCGGTGGCCATCGCCATCATCATTAATTTATACCGCAGCCATAATTCCATTGATGTGGAAAACGCGGAGGAACTGAAATATTGAAATGCCCAACGCCACTATCATATCATTGATACCGCTGCTCCCGCTTGCAGGCTTTGTGCTGCTGGGTTTGTTCGGTAAAAGGTTCCCCGGCCGTAGCGGAGGTTATTTTGGCACCGCGTTATTGCTGGCTTCCGCCGGGATAGCGATCTATACCGCCTATTCGTATTTTACCGCGCCGCATACCGGCGCCTACCCTTCCCTGGTTCCGCTGAAATACAGCTGGCTGCCCTTTACGGAGAGTTTATCCATTGACATGGGACTCCTCCTCGATCCCATATCCATGATGATGATCGTGGTGGTCAGTTTTGTTTCACTGATGGTGCATATCTACAGTCTCGGTTATATGAAGGGCGAAAAGCGGTTCGCGACCTATTACGCCTGCCTGGGTTTGTTCACTTTCTCCATGCTGGGACTGGTCCTCTCCTCCAATATATTCCAGATCTATATTTTCTGGGAACTGGTGGGTGTGTCGTCCTTCCTGCTGATCGGATTTTATTACGATAAGTCCAGCGCGGTGGCCGCCAGTAAAAAAGCGTTTATTGTTACCCGTTTTGCCGACCTGGGTTTCCTTATCGGTATCCTTATACTTTCTTATACATCCGGCACCCTTGATTTCGGTACCATGATCAGCACCCTCACGTCGCCGGAGTCGGACCCGCTGAAAAATGCAGCCGCCACTTCTTTCCTGGGTGTGTCCGCGATTACCTGGGGTTCGGTATTTGTGTTCATGGGTGGTGCCGGTAAAAGCGCCATGTTCCCGCTGCATATCTGGCTGCCCGATGCAATGGAAGGTCCCACTCCTGTTTCCGCGTTGATCCATGCCGCGACCATGGTGGTTGCCGGAGTGTTCTTAGTAGCCAGACTCTTTCCCATTTTCTCCATCACGGCACCGGTCGTACTGGAGATCGTGGGATGGGTGGGTGCCGTATCCGCTATCATCGCGGCGATCATCGCCTGCACCCAGACCGATATCAAACGGGTGCTGGCCTATTCCACCATGTCACAGATCGGGTTCATGATGTTTGCCCTCGGTGTTTCCAAATACGGCGGAGAAGCGGGATTAGGCTACACCGCTTCCCTGTTCCATCTTTTCACCCATGCCATGTTCAAAGCATTGCTCTTCCTGGGCGCTGGCGCAGTTATTCATTATATACACAGCAACGAAATGAAAGATATGGGTGGCCTGAGAAAATACATGCCCATCACGCATATCACATTCCTGGTAGCCTGCCTGGCGATTGCGGGTGTGCCTCCTTTCGCCGGTTTCTTCAGTAAGGAAGAGATCCTGCTGGCTGCCTACCAAAACAATCCTGCGATATACTGGATAGCACTGATCACATCCGGGCTGACCGCATTTTATATGTTCCGGCTGTATTTTTCTATTTTCTGGAATAAGCCCCACCAGGCACACGGAGAAACCAAGCATGGCGAAGGCGGATTCGCGATGATGTTCCCGCTGGTTGTGCTGGGCCTGGGCGCTGCCTTTGCCGGTTTTATTCCCTTTGGCAAATATGTCAGCTCCGACGGGCTGCCGCTTGTATCACATTTTCACCTTCAATTTTCCATAGCGCCCGTGGCGTTGGGACTCGCAGGTATTCTGGCCGCGATGGTATTGTACAAGAAACAAAACGAGAAACCCCGCAAACTGGCGGCATCGCTTGGTGGTATATACAAAACGGCTTACCATAAATTCTATATTGACGAGATCTATCTTTTTGTCACCAAAAAAATATTGTTCAACCTGGTGGGAAGACCCGCCGCATGGATCGACCGAAACGTGGTGGACGGGCTGGTGAATTTTACGGGAAACTCAACACAGTGGGTATCTGAAAAAATAAAGAAACTGCAATCCGGGAAAGTTCAGCAATACGCGATCTGGTTCCTGGCGGCAGCTATCCTGATGGCTGTGGTTATTATCTATGCCTGGAAATAAACAAGAATGAACCTTTTATTACTTATAGCGACCCCATTACTGACTGCCCTGGCGGTTTTATTCTGCCGGAACAAAGAGCAGGTGAAATGGACCTCCCTCGCGGGTTCCGTGGCGCAACTGGGGATCGCATTTTTCCTGTTATACGCTTTCAACAGGGAGCGGGCGGCCGGGGCAACGGCCCAGATGCTCTTCGAGGAGAATTACAAGCTTTTCAGCACCCCCAATATCAATTTTCATTTTGGTGTGGATGGATTGTCCATTTCCATGATCCTGCTGACCGCATTTGTGGTGCTGGCCGGCGTATTGGTTTCCTGGAACATTGAGAAGATGACGAAGGAATATTATTTCCTTCTCCTCCTGCTCGCTTTGGGAGCCTATGGTTTCTTTATCTCGCTTGACCTGTTCATCCTTTTCTTCTTCCTGGAAATATCCGTGATACCCAAATACCTGCTGATCGGCATCTGGGGAAGCGGTAAAAAGGAATACAGCGCCAATAAACTGGCGTTAATGCTGATGGGTGGTTCCGCCCTGATACTGGTAGGGATACTGGTGCTCTATTTCAATGCGGGTCACAGCTTTGATGTTACTTACTTATCACAGATCAATCTTTCCGGTCACTTGCAGAAGATCATATTCCCGCTGCTCTTCCTGGGCTTTGGCGTGTTCACGGCTCTCTTTCCCTTACATACCTGGGTACCTGATGGTCACTCCTCCGCTCCCACAGCAGGATCGATGTTCCTCGCCGGTATATCCATGAAACTGGGCGGCTACGGATGTCTGCGCGTGGCCACTTACCTTTTACCGGAAGGAGCAAGGGAATATGCCAATATCATCATCGTGCTTTCTGCCATTGCCATTTTGTACGGCGCCTTCGCCACCATGATGCAGAAAGACCTGAAATATATCAATGCGTATTCGTCTGTAAGCCATGTAGGATTCAGTTTGCTGGGGATCGGCATGCTCACCCAGGCGGCCATCACCGGCGCCATGATGCAAATGGTATCGCATGGCCTGATGACGGCCCTTTTCTTCGCCATCATCGGAATGATCTATGACCGAACCCATACACGAATGACCGGGGAAATGGGCGGACTGATGAAAGTGATGCCGTTCATCACGACTGCTTTCTTTATTGTAGGTCTGTGTTCACTGGGACTGCCGGGATTGAGCGGGTTTGTAGCCGAGATGACAGTCTTTGTCGGATCCTGGGAGAATCCCGGAATCTTTTACCGGATCGCCACTATTGCCGCTGCCATGTCGATTGTGGTAACGGCCGTTTATATTCTAAGGGCGATCGGTAAAACGGCGATGGGACCTGTTACGAATGAGCATCACCTGGAGCTGAAGGATGCGGCCTGGAATGAGCGGCTGGCAGCCATTCTTCTGGTAGGTGGGATATTGGCTATCGGGATCGCGCCGGGGTGGCTGAATGATTTGCTGCAGCCGGTTTCTGAAATAATCATGAACAGGGTTGGAGCCAAATAGAATTATGAATGCAGAACAAGGAATATCGAATGCAGAAGTAAAGAATAACAAATACAGATTAAGGAATAGCGAATGCAGAAGTAAAATGCGAACCGACTTCGATATTCAACATTCCTTGTTCATTATTCGACATTTATGACTGATTTTCTGACATTGATGAAAAGTGAACTGGTGATCACCTGTATCATCTTTCTTTTGCTGTTTATAAAGATCGGCAAGGGGATGAAGAACGATACCTTGCTGCCGCTGGTACAGGTCCTGCTGCTGCTGCATTTCGTTGTCGGCTTCTTCTTTAACAAGGAAGGCTCCCTTTTTGG
Organism: Chitinophagaceae bacterium; assembly: GCA_044229375.1. Classification (GTDB taxonomy): domain Bacteria; phylum Bacteroidota; class Bacteroidia; order Chitinophagales; family Chitinophagaceae; genus JJ008. The sequence continues at coordinate 19,660 of JBGATE010000016.1, read as the reverse complement.
AGATATGTTCTATACAACCCCGCTGATCAGTTTGCAGAAAAACATACTGAGCCTGGGTGTTTATCTTATCTCATTGCTTTGCGCGGACTGGCTGAAGAAAACGGAACATCTTACCGAATTCTTTATCCTGATGCTTTCTGCCCTGCTGGGCATGAACCTGATGATCTCCAGCGGAAACCTGCTGATCTTTTATCTTTCACTCGAACTTTCCTCGATCCCGGTGGCGGCCATGGCGAATTTTGACCCGGCCAAAAAGCGATCCTCAGAAGGCGCGATGAAGATGATCCTGTCATCGGCATTCGCTTCGGGCATTCTCCTTTTCGGCATTTCACTTTTTTACGGAGCCACCGGTACGATCAGTTTCGGTGCATTACCGCTGCAATTGGATGGCAGCCCCCTTCAGGTACTGGCTTTTGTATTCTTCTTTGCGGCCTTTGCCTTTAAACTGTCCATCGTTCCTTTCCATTTATGGACCGCCGATGTGTACGAAGGCTCCCCGGTCGCTACCACTTCATTTCTTTCCGTTATTTCAAAAGGAGCCGTTGCCTTCATCCTGATCACTGTACTGTATAAGGTGTTCCAGCCCATGCAGGAAACCTGGTACCTGTTGCTGGTGGCGCTGGCTGTAGTTACTATGCTGACCGGTAATCTCTTTGCCCTTCGCCAGCAGAATATCAAACGCTTCCTCGCATTTTCTTCCATCGCCCAGGTTGGTTTTATCCTGGTGGCCGTCAGCAGCAATACAGCCGTTGGGCTTTCCTCCGTGGTCTATTTCATACTCATCTATATATTTTCCAACCTCGCCGCTTTTGGGGTGGCCGCGGTGATCACGGAAAAGACCGGGAAAGAAAATATCGACGATTATAAGGGCTTGTACCGGACAAATCCTTTCCTGGGCTGGGTCATGGCGCTGGCCCTTTTCTCCCTTGCGGGCATCCCGCCCACGGCCGGTTTCTTCGGCAAACTCTTCCTGCTGACCGCCGGTAGCAGCACGGGGAATTTCTGGCTGATCCTTTTCGCGGGACTGAATATGGTCATCTCCCTTTTCTATTACCTGAGAGTGGTCAGGGCCATGTTCATGGATAAGAATGAAACACCCATTGAAAAAATAAAAATCGCGTTCCCGGTAAAGCTTGGAATGATCATCTGCGGAACAGGTATTGTGCTGCTGGGTTTACTGAGCTGGGTTCTGGATTATATTCAATCATTAATAAAATAAATTCTTCCCTTCGCGGGAGGGGTGAAGGAGTGGTCATGGCGATCAACAAAAATCATGAATTTGAAGAACTGAACGGTATCAAATGCGGTATCGTGGAGCGCAATGTAAAACCGGAAAGGGTTGCCTTCCTGAAGGCATTGCTGGAGTTCAACGGATTTGAAGTGGTGACCATCCCCACTCCACCACCCAAAACCGCGGCACCACCCCCGCCTAAAGAAGGGGAGACCGCTACGCCCCCACCTCCGCCGCCACCGGCACCCGAAACCTTTACCATGGGTGTTACGGACTATACTTTTAACCCCATCAATGCCATCTTCGGAAGGCAACTGAAGACCAGGGACGGCCATATTGTTACCCTTGCCTACTGGCAGCAGAAGGAAGCAGTGAGCCAGGATGAGATCCCCTACTATGAGCATGAGTGATCCGCATGTATGCTGATACGGACGTTTATCATCCTGCACCCGCAGGTTTTCGCATCCCCCTGAATGAGTATAATCAAGGTGCCGTCTGACCTGAGTCTCTCCGTTTACTGCCCTTTAATGGTAATTATGCAGTAACAAAAATCAATGGGTTATGACCAAAAAGACTAAGTCCGCGAAATATGTTTATTTCTTTGGTGGCGGCAAAGCCGACGGAAACGAGTCCATGAAGAATTTACTGGGTGGCAAGGGAGCCAACCTGGCCGAAATGGCCGGTCACCCCAAACTCCGGTTGCCGGTTCCCCCGGGTTTTACAGTGACCACCGAGGTCTGCACCTATTATTACGCGAATAAGAGATCTTATCCGAAAGCGCTAAAATCACAGGTGGAAGAAGCCCTGGATAAAATGCAAAAAATCACCGGGAAAAAATTCGGCGACCCGGATAAACCGCTGCTGGTATCCGTTCGTTCCGGTGCACGGCGTTCCATGCCGGGGATGATGGAAACGATCCTGAATATCGGGCTGAATGACGAGACGATCAAAAGCCTTATCGCCGAAAGCGGGGATGAACGTTTTGCCTATGACGCCTATCGCCGTCTCATTATGATGTATGCGGATGTGGTGATGGAAAAAGGAGCCGGGATCGAACCCAGGGGCGGCAAGGGTATGCGCAAGGTGCTGGACGAACAGCTGGAACATGTCAAACGTCAAAAAGGGTATACAAACGATACGGAACTGACAGTGGATGATTTAAAAGCCCTGGTAAAATCATATAAGAACACGGTGAAAAAAGTATTGGGAACACCGTTCCCCGAAGATCCCTGGGATCAGTTATGGGGCGGTATCGGCTCTGTATTCGCCAGTTGGAAAGGGAAAAGGGCCGTTGAATACCGCCGCATTGAAAAGATTCCCGAAGAATGGGGAACCGCGGTCAATATACAGGCAATGGTATTCGGTAACATGGGAGATGACAGTTGCACCGGTGTGGCCTTTACCCGCAACCCGGGAAACGGCGAGAATGAATTCTACGGGGAATATCTCGTTAACGCGCAGGGTGAGGATGTGGTAGCCGGCACCCGCACCCCGGCCCCGGTGAATGAATATTCGAAGAATGCGCAGAGTGAACATTTTACGACACTGGAAAAATTAATGCCGGAACTCTATAAAGAACTCTTCGGCTATCAAAAAAGACTGGAACGGCATTACAAGGATATGCAGGATATCGAGTTCACCATTGAAAAGGGAAAACTTTATATGCTGCAGTGCCGGGTGGGTAAACGCAATGGTGTGGCTGCCGTTCGCATGGCCACCGAGATGTGCAAGGAAAAACTGATCGACGCGAAAACAGCGATAATGCGGGTCGGACCCAACCAGTTGGTAGAACTGTTGCTACCGATGCTGGACCCGAAAGCGGAACTGTCCGCCCCTGTTATCGCAAAAGGATTACCGGCCGGACCCGGTGGCGCCAAAGGCCGTGTGGTCTTTTCTTCCGCGGACGCGGTGGAATGGGCGGCTAAAGGTGAAAAAGTGATCCTGGTAAGGGAAGAGACCTCGCCCGAGGATGTGGACGGCATGCATAAGTCGCAGGCTATCCTTACCACCAAGGGCGGAATGACCTCCCATGCGGCGCTGGTGGCAAGAGGCTGGGGAAAATGCTGTATCGTGGGTTGTGGCGACATTGAGATCCACAGTGATGGTAAAAATTTCCGTGCGAAAAATAATGTCATCATCAAGGAAGGCGACTGGATCAGCCTGAACGGCACCAGGGGACTCGTGTATGAAGGAAGTATGGCGATGACAGAAATTGATATTGATAAGAACCAGTCTTACAAGGACCTGATGAAACTGGTGGACAAGTTGAAACAGATCGGGGTTCGAGCCAATGCGGAAACACCGGAAGATGCCGCCCATGCCGTGAAATTCGGTGCTGAAGGGATCGGGCTCTTCCGTACGGAACACATGTTCTACGGGGAAGGAAGTGATGAGCCCCTCTTCCAGTTACGCAAGATGATCTTGAGTAAAACGGAAAAAGAGAGAAGGGAGGCCTTGAACGGTTTATTCAAATATGTGAAGAAAGATGTGAAGGATACCCTGAAGGTAATGAGCGGTTACCCGGTAACCATCCGCCTGCTGGATCCCCCGCTGCATGAATTTGTTCCGCACGATAAGGAAAAACTGAGACAACTCGGCAAGGAACTGGGGATCAGCATGGGCATGCTCAACCGGAGGGTGCTGTCCCTGCACGAGAATAACCCGATGCTCGGACACCGAGGTGTACGCCTGGGGATCAGCTATCCCGAGATCACCGAAATGCAGGTTAGGGCCATATTTGAAGCCACGGCCGAATTACTCAAGGCGGGTAAGAAGGCATTCCCGGAGATCATGGTTCCTGTAACGGTGATCGTACGTGAACTGCAGCACCAGAAAGAGATTGTGGACAGGGTGTACAAAGAAGTTTGTGAAAAAATGGGGATGAAAAAGATCCCTTACCTGTACGGAACAATGATCGAAACACCTAGAGCCGCGCTAATGGCAGAGTTCATGGCCATAGTGGCCGACTTCTTCAGCTTTGGCACCAATGACCTTACGCAGATGAGTTTTGGTTTCAGCCGGGATGATATCGGTGGTTTCCTTCCCAAATACCTCGACCTCAAGATCCTGCCTGCCGACCCCTTCGTGACCATCGACCAGGAAGGTATCGGGCAGTTGATCAAAGTGGGTACCGAAAGAGGAAGGATCACCAAGCCGAAGTTAAAAGTAGGTATCTGCGGTGAGCATGGCGGCGACCCTGAAAGTGTGAAATTCTGCCACCGGATAGGGATGAACTATGTAAGCTGTTCTCCTTTCCGCGTGCCGATCGCACGACTGGCAGCGGCACAGGCAGCGATTGAAAGTCCGAGGAAGAAATAAGATTAAGGTTTAGGTTAAGCTTTGGGTTAAGACCTGCTTAGTGAGTTACCCCTGCAACGAAAGTAGCAGGGGTATTTTTCGTTCTGGTTGTGCGCCCTTGTTGTGTTTCCCGATTGATATTGTGAGTTGTGCATCCTGGATATTGAGGCATCACCATCAAGCCAATGGAGGATAATTATCTTCCTTCAAAACAAGAGCTTGCAGGCCACTGCAATAAAAAGCTATATCTAATTGCCCCATTGAGCCAATGCGCTATTTGTGGGAGTTTCTATGTGTTAGTAAACTTTTACTTTAAGACCGCTCAACTTAATAAGAAAACGTCCTGCCTTTTCATAATCATTGTTATAGGGACTATGATAGGAAACAATGTGATACTTATTTTTCAAATGTGCTTCAATAACCCATTCAGATCCGTCATTACTCCCATCGTCAATATTTGTCGGCAAGATCCAATAATTGGCTTTTTTTAGAAGTTGTTCAAATTCATTCCATTCATTGCTTGACAAGGGAGAGTTTTTGTTGTAGATAATATTGGCCTTCCTGTCGGCAATTCTTACCAACATATCCTTCCTTTCATTGTCAACAACGAACCCATCCTTAAAATATTCGTCGTATTCATCCTCTGAGATACCGCTTATAATCTCATTGTTAAAACGTGGTTGCTGGTCCAACATTTTTGTGTTCAACCATACTTTCCCATCTCTTTGCTGTAATGTGAAAACTACAGGTTGATGGAATGACCCTACCCATAAAAATCTATAAACGCTGTGACCAACAAATTTTTGAGACAAAATCGGTTCTTTAAGACTATAAAGTGCCGAGGAATACCATTTCTGAACGAAGCTATCTACATTAGGCTTTTTAGAAAAACTATTATTTGGGAAATAAAACGCTAAACTGTCCTTTGGTAAACTTAGTGTGTCAATATGTGTTATTATAGTGTCCGGAGATGTTTTTGTCTTGGTATTACAAGAATCTGCCAGGATTGCAATACAGATAATAGGGAGTAATTTCATAAAGTCAATGCGAAGCCGGCTTTAGAGATTTTCTCAAATTGCTGCTAACGTTCGAGTATTTGCGAAAACAGGGAATTCATTGCTTGTCCAGCCCGGCACAAATGCTCATTTGAAAATATGTTGTTGAAGTTAAGAACTAAAGCTAAGCAAAGAATGTCGAGCCCGAACCACTGCTGATACCTGCACTTAGCTGATGTTACATTGTCCATCCCTGCTTTTGCAAATACTTTTTTTTGTAGCAGTTCTATTTCTTCTGTCTGTTTTGCCAATATTCTAAAAACTGTTCTTCTGTGGTGATGGTCTTGTCGCCGTCAATAAGGGAACCGCCTCTACGAATATTGTCAAGCATACTGTCATATAAAAATTGGTCTTTTTCTTTGTCAGATTGATACTCGATGGAACTAATTTGTTCTTCGTATTGTTTACAAAGGCTTTCCCAAAGCTCTTTGTCATGGTCAACATTTATAACAACAATCGGCTTTTCTTTTATTTTCTTATTTAAATAATCAATAATGTCTTTAAAAATTAATGCTTTGTCCGAATCTGAAATTATGTTATTGCTTTTCCAATTTTAAATACTGTCCAAATATAATCTTCGTCCATTTATCCATGTCGAACTTATGTATAACGAGTCACTTTGAGTTACGTACTCCAAATCTTCCCCTCTAAACCCTAAGGAAATCTTTGGAGTTGAAGTCTTTTCTGTTTTTGAAGAAAATAGTCCTTTTAAAAATTTTAGCATTGTCGTTACTGAAATTGTCTTGGTGAATAGGGTCTTTAAAAATTGCTGCCAACGGTTTAAGGATTGGCGATGGTGGGGTATTCGAAAAAAGTCAGCCCAACAATTGCACAAAAGCCCAATAGAATTACTAATGCTGAATTTACAACTGTCTGCCCCACTTTTGCCAAACCGATGTTACCTGCTGCCTTGTTGTCTATAGTCATATAATTTCGTTTGCCCACTCGTTTGCTAACTTTTCTACATAGTCCACAAATGTTTTTATACCGTTTATTCTGTGAAAAGTATATTCTGGTTGATTTTCCAAAAACTCAACGTTTTCAAAACTGTGGTCATGTGCAAACAACATAACTTCTTTTGAGTCTTTGTCGTATAGTGTCACATCTCCATTTGCCTCTTGCACAAAACAAACAAAGTCTTTAAAGTCAATTTGTGATTTATTTTCTTCTTCACACATCATTTGGTAGTAATCGTCCCATCCACCAATGCCGTTCGTGCATTCGGATTTAATAAATAAAAAATTTTGGTTGTTGGTTAGACTTGATTCTGGTTGATTGTATGATTCTTGTATTCCGCCAATTTCATTGAGTAATAGTTTATGTTCGCCCAAGAGTTCTATGTCGCTGCTGTCGTTTGATTCTAACTTGTTCAACCAGCCACAACTATTATTGTCTTTGTTTGTCCATGAAAATAGTCTGTATGGTTGACTATTAATTGTCAAATTAAGGACTCTTGCTTTCTGAATAAGTTTAGTCAAAGTTGGAAAATTGGACTGAAATGTTTCTGTCAAACTGTAATTTGTTAATGTGTCCATAAGAACAATATTGTCTGTTGGCTTTATAAACCAAGTAATGTCGCTTTTAAAACTTTCAAAATCTCTGTTCATTATTTATACCGTCTGTCGTTAAGGTAGCAGGTAACAGCCGGGTATTGCCGACGTTGCCACCGAATTTAAGAAAATAAAATGCTTTCAGCAACTGGCAATGTTGGCAATACCATGTTGGGCGAAGTTGCTTTACCGGTAGGAATACCAAGCAGGCAGGTAAGGAGAGGTCATTGCGCAAATGACTGATTTGCGCAGTGACCTCTCCTGGTCAGCAAGTGAGCCCTGAGTGGCTGCGGGTAAAATCACATAAATCCATGGTTAAAAACACCGGGAAATGCAATAGAAGTCGGCTAACTTCGGTGAGCAGTCAGCTTCGCTTTGATAAATGAATTCATCACGCTACGCTGACTGCTCACCCGAAGCCTTCAATATATTTTTCGCCCTAAAATTTAGTGAGAGTAGCAGGCACGAAGGGCATCCTTGCTGGACCTGCCTGCGGATTGCAACAGAGCCGTGCCCGGTAAAGCAATTTTGTCCAACATGTGTATTATCGAATATACGAACAATCACCAGCTGGTCAGCCACCGCATAATCAATCTGAATGCCAATGAATTAAGAGAAAAATATAAAAAATAGAACTGAAATTATTTGCGACAATACTACCAATCTCTCCGCCCTAACCAGCCCATCCGGGAGTTTACGAAGGAATTCCCTTTCTCTTCTAACCTAGAACTTGTTGTGGATCCCTGGCTTCTGCAATACAGAGTTTCATTTCAATGCACCGGGAAACACCGCAAGGACAAAGGACAAGTAAAGGCACCCGCAGGTTTAGGGATACTCAAAACCGAACTCAAATTCAGAAAGCTTATCATTGATAAACTTATATACCGCATAATAGATTGGCATATTCTGACTTTTCAAAAAACCTGTCTTAGTATCCTGTGGTGTCTCCAACCGGTAGTTCAAGGTGAGGGAACTGGCTGAACTGTCAGCTGCCAAATAACAGTTTCCCAGCAAAGAAGTCAGTTCCGCTTTTGTAAGTCCCAGTTTGATCCCTTTTTCCGTAACAAAATCCCCGATACCGGTCGGGGTCGCTTTTACACCCGCGGATGCGTTGCGCACTTTAAAAATACTGACCTGGCTAACTCCATCTCCCGGATGCACGTTCACTTCAAGTACCTGCATTTTGTCCTTTGAAAAGAAAAGGTATGATGTGTCGCCAAGCAGATCCTTTTGCTGAAGCACAGATTCCGCGCTTTGGCTGTTTCTAAGCACCATGTTGGAAAGCGATGTGTCCGGGTTGTCAAACAGACAGGGTTTTCCGGCATCAGTCAGTTCGGTCACGGTATTTTCTTTTGTGGCAGAATTTTCCGTCTTCTTACCTGATCCTTTACAACCGGCAAGAACGGCAATGAATAAAAGCAGTACTGCAATACGAAGCATAGGTTTTGATTTAAGGTTTATGTGAACTATTTAATGCCGGAGGGCAGCCCAAATTAACGTTTTTGGCTTATTATTATTCAAAAGGGATACCAGTGCCCCTGTTGCTGCAGGCAAATAACCCATAAATACAACCCCATCTACAATCCAGCATCCAACATCCAGCATCCAACATTCTCAAAAAAACCCGACCTTGCGGCCCAAACCAGGAGTATGGAAGTAAAGAACTTATTCGACCCCGTCGTAAAACAGGAGATGATCAACCGGATCCATTCCCTCACCCCGCAAAGCCCCCGCCAATGGGGCAAGATGGATGTGGCGCAAATGCTGGCACACACACGAAAACCTATCGAGATAGCTTACGGCACGCATACACCCAAAGGCAGTTTCCTGCTGCGCCTGATCGGACCCCTGTTTAAGTCCAAACTCTGGGATTCGACACCCTACAAACAAGGACTGCCCACCGACCCGACATTTATTATGACCGGCTTACAAAAAGAATTTGATAAGGAAAAACAGGCGCTGCTGGAACTGGTGAACCGATTCTCGGAAGCAGCCATCGTTTCAGACAGGCATCCCATATTCGGCAAACTCACAAAAGAAAACTGGAGCCGGGCCACCTGGAAGCATCTCGACCATCATTTAAAACAGTTCGGCGCCTGATCAAAGTCATAGCTGAAAATGCCCGTACGGATTAGTTTTGTAACGGCTTTTTTAGTACATGAATATCTGGAAAAATATCATTCAACGACCCACCTGACCACTTACATTCTCCCGTAAGACAAGTTTGATTTTCCTCTATCCGCCTGTGATCAGGCGGTCAACTATTTCATGTATGAAAACGATCATTGAACCCTTCCGCATCAAATCGGTGGAACCCATTTATTTCTCCAGTAAAGAGGAAAGAAAAAAGATCCTGGAGAACGCGGCGTACAATTCCTTCCGGATCAAAGCCAGGGATGTGCTGATCGACCTGCTCACCGACAGCGGCACCAGCGCCATGAGCAGCAACCAGTGGGCCGGGATCATGAAGGGCGATGAGTCCTATGCGGGCAGCGAAAGTTTCTTTCACTTTGAAGATTCAGTCCGGAGCATCACCGGGATGCCCTATATCATTCCCGCGCACCAGGGCCGTGCGGCCGAAAAGATCATTTTTACCATTCTCGGGGGAAAGGGAAAATATTTCCTGAGTAATACCTTATTCGATACCACCCGGGCCAATATTGAATTCTCGGGCGCCGAAGGGATCGACCTGCTTTGTGAAGAAGGCAAACACCCAGGCGTTCCCGCCCCCTTTAAAGGAAATATGGATGTGAAAGCCCTGGAAAAAGTGATTAAAGAAAAAGGCGCCGGGAACATTCCGATGGTCATCATCACCGTTACCAATAACTCCGGTGGCGGACAGCCCGTGAGCATGCAAAACATCAGGGATGTGAGGGCCGTTTGTGATGAACACAAGATCCCCCTGTTTATTGACGCCTGTCGTTTCGCTGAAAATTCATACTTCATAAAACTACGGGAAGCCGGCTATGCAGAAAAAACCGTCCCCGAAATTGCACGGGAATTATTTTCCTATGCCGATGGCTGCACCATGAGCGCCAAGAAGGACGCTTTCGCCAATATCGGCGGTTTTCTTGCCATGAAGGACTTCGAACTGGCCGTGCAATGCCGCAACCTGCTCATCATCACCGAGGGGTTCACCACTTACGGCGGACTGGCCGGCCGCGACCTGGAAGCGATTGCCATCGGTTTGCAGGAAGTGATGGAGGAGAATTATCTGCAGTACCGGATCAGGAGCATAGAATACCTTACCCATAAACTGATCGACGCGGGTGTACCTGTTATGCAGCCTGCCGGCGGACATGCCGTTTACATTGATGCAAAAGCCTTCCTGCCGCATATACCGGTGGAACAATACCCCGGGCAATCGCTTGTTTGCGCCCTTTACGAGGAAGGCGGAATTCGCGGCGTGGAGATCGGGTCATTGATGTTTGGGAAATATGATGAGGCCGGAAAATTGATACCTGCACAAATGGAGCTGGTACGGCTGGCCATACCCAGAAGAGTATACACCCAAAGCCATATCGATTATGTGGCTGAAGTGATCATTGAAGTGTTCCATAAAAGAAGGGAACTGAAAGGGATGGTTGTAACGGAAGAAACGCCGCTGCTGCGGCATTTTACGGCGAAACTGAAACCCAACGTATGATATTATGATTTTAGCGAACCACTGATTTTGAACCACGGAGACACTGAGTGCATGGAGAAACACAGAGAATCTCCGTAAAGCTTTGTGCCTCCAAGGTTCAAAAAAAATAAATTAAACAAACACAAATGAAACATATCATTAAAAGAAGCTGGGCCGAGCCCTATAAGATCAAAATGGTGGAACTGCTGAAAATGACCACCCCTGCCCATCGTAAAAAAGCCATGCTGGAAGCAGGTTACAATACTTTCCTGCTGCGCTCGGAAGATGTTTACATTGACCTGCTCACCGACAGCGGCACTTCCGCCATGAGCGACCAGCAATGGGCGGGGATGATGCTGGGCGATGAGGCCTATGCCGGCAGCCGCAACTTTTATCACCTGGAAGACGTAGTAAAAGAAATCTACGGCTACAAATACCTGGTTCCGACTCACCAGGGTCGCGGCGCCGAGAACATCATTTCAAAAATTCTGATCAAAAAAGGTGATATTATCCCGGGAAACATGTATTTCACCACCACCCGGCTGCACCAGGAACTGGCCGGCGGCAAATTTGAGGATATCATCATTGATGAAGCGCATGATGCCGAAAATGAATTTCCTTTCAAGGGTAATGTGGACCTGGAGAAACTGGAAAAGCTGATCAAAAAACATGGCGCAAAAAAGATCCCTTATATCAGCATCGCTACCAGTGTGAACATGGCGGGCGGCCAGCCTATCAGTATCAAAAACCTGAAGGAACTGAGGGCCCTGACCAGGAAGTATGGCATCCGCATTATACATGACATGACGAGGGTAGCGGAGAATGCGCACTTCATCCAACGCCGGGAAAAAGGATATGAAAGAAAAACGATAAAGCAGATCGTAAAAGAGATCTGTTCGCTCACCGATGGCGCCACGATGAGTGCCAAGAAGGACGCCCTGGTGAATATTGGCGGGTTCCTTGCGCTCAACGAATGGGAAGTCTTTGAAGAAGCCCGGAATATGGTGGTGATCTATGAGGGGTTGCATACCTATGGTGGCCTGGCCGGGCGCGATATGGAAGCCATGGCGATCGGGATCAAAGAAAGCGTGAATGACGATCATATTCATGCAAGAGTCGGACAGGTTATTTACCTCGGTGAAAAAATGATCGATTATGGCGTCCCGATCGTAAAACCCATCGGCGGACACGGCATTTTTGTGGATGCGAAGAAATTCCTGCCGCATATCCCGCAGGCCGAATTTCCGGCGCAGACACTGGCTGCCGAAGTTTATCTTGATTCCGGTGTGAGAACAATGGAAAGAGGCGTGGTATCAGCCGGCAGAAAAGCCAATGGCGAGAACTATTATCCCAAACTGGAACTGGTCCGCTTCACGATCCCCCGCCGGGTTTATACGCAGGCGCATATGGATGTGATCGCCGAATCAACTGCGAGGGTCTATGATCGGAGGAATAAGATCAGGGGGTTGAAGATGGTATATGAGCCAAAGTATTTGCGTTTCTTCCAGGCGAGGTTCGAGCAACTTAAAGGCTAAGAGGTAAAAGAGTAAAATGAGATAATGAGGAGTGGCAGGTTCTGCTAACTTCTCTCCTATATAGGTGTTTCTGTTTTTTCTTGTAACAACTATTGAATAACCTATATGATCCCATGTGACCTGTTTGAACCCATATAACACCCCTGCTATCGCAGCTCCAAAATTTTTTAATTGTCACCCAAAAAGATACGCCACCCCGCTCGCCACTGGTTTACAGAGATCCGACACTTTTTTTTCGCGGCACAGTTTTTCAAACCGATCCCGTACTTCCTTATACTCATAATGCAGCGGGCACGGATGCGTGGATGAACATTTGCTGAACCCGAGCCCGCATTGCCTGAAAATATCCTTCCCGTCGATCGCCTCCACGATACGGATAATGGGCTGTTCCATTTGTTGCCCGGTAATATAAAACCCGCCGTTGGGTCCCTTCGCGCTGACGATCACCTTATCTTTCACCAGTGTCTGGAGCATCTTCCCCACCGTATGCTCGCTGGCATCTATCAACTCTGCTATTTCACGGATACCGGCCCGCTCCCCGGTTTCTTTTTTGGAAGCAAGGTAAACGACCGCCTTGATGGCTGTTTTGCAGGTAAGACTCAGCATAATTATCTGTTTAAAAAAAGTTTGCCCTCCTCTGATATCCTGGTATGGTCCCAGGGCGGATCAAAGGTCAGGTTCAGTGCCACCTCTTCCCCGCTAAATACCTGCTCCAGCGCTCTCTTTACCGCACCGGTGATAGATTCACCCATCGGGCAAAATTGCGTGGTCAGTGTCATGGTAACAAAGATCTTCTTTCCCGGTTCATCAAAATCAAGCTGGTAGATCAGTCCCAGGTCTGCCACATTCAGCCCGATCTCAGGGTCCGTAACCTGCTGCAGGGCGGCCAGTGCAACCGTGCTTCTGATCGGGTTGTTGGTGATTATAATCATGGGCCGGCCGGTTTGTGAAACATTACTTTGATCACATTCCAGTTGTAAAGCAGCGCCGTCGCGATCAAAACAACCGTGGCGAAGTTCAAAACAAAAATACTGGACAGGTATATACCGGCAATAAAGAGAATAAATCCCGCCAGGTAGATCAGCGCCATAATAGTAAATACCTTACTGTTGAACAGGTCCTTCGGGTTGGGTGTCTTGCCCAGTCCCGCCCGCTGGTGGTATACTTTATTCCAGATGATAAACGGCAGGGTTTTGAATGTCATTCCGAAAATAATTGCCGTGATCCATCCAAAAAAAATGGCAAAGCCGTAAACAAGCACCATCCTGGTCTGCAATTCACCCGCGAGCAGCCACCCGGTTATGCTTACCAAAAAGATCACTGGCAGCAACATCATCATCACCGACAGCAGGGAGATCTTCATTTGTTCATCCACCTGCCGACGGATACGATGAATAACACTTTTGTAACAATAGTACCCGAACAGTACAATCGCCAGCAAAATGGCCGCGACCGGAACAGCGGATAACGGGGTGTCCGGAAGAAAAAAGAAATGCACAAAAAAACATAGAAGTCCCCCATTGATCAACGCATAGATGATCCACAAGAGTTTCGGATTGCTGTACTTTGAGATCAGGAACATGGGGATCAGTCTTGAACCGACGCCGGTCACCAGCAAGAGGAACCAGCCGATGATGCCGGCATGCGCGTGCAGGGGCAGGTAAGCCAGGGTTTCTGCTGGTAAAAACGGGTAGGTAAAATTATAGACCAGTACAAGCCCGAGGAAAGCTGTCAGAAATAACCAAAAGGAGGCTGTCAGCACAAAGATGGCATGCACATTCCCCGATCCTTTTTTCCAGGCACTTGCCGAAAGGTTGATCATATAGGAAAGTACCGACAGCAATACGAAACGTCCGCCCCATTTGGCCGGCCAGCCCATATCAAATACATAAAAACCATACACCAGGAGGGGAATGCCTGCTGCGGCAAGAATAAAAGATGTGTAGGCGAGTTTTGTACTGAATAATCTTCCTTCGATCAGTACCGGCAGCAGCTGGTGACTGGCGCCGAGGATCATCATCGTACCCCAGCCCAGGGCCATGATATGCGTGATGGCCAGTGTATGCGGATGGAAATAGTGCCCTGTAAAAGCCTCTGCGGAAAAAAACAAAACAAGGGTGCAGGCCAGCAGCGAAACCGCGGCATACAGGTAGAAGGGCAATACTACTTTATGCGAAGTTGTTTTAATGAGCGTATCCGTATTGCTGCCGGCAAACATTTCAGTTTTTGAAAATTAATAACTGTACCTCACCCGGGTTTATCTCCTTTATCCGGTACTCCATTTTTCGTTCCGCAAGTTCAGGCAATAAAAATACAGGAATACGCTTGTGATGCACAAACAAGGCCGTTCCCGCCGGCAAGTGTTCCAATTCCGCCAGGATCTTCATCATCGGGCCGGGCATTTCGAGCTGTCGCACATCAATGACCTTTAATTTTCCTTCAAATCGCTGCAGGATACCGTCCCAGTCGCCCTGGTTAGTTAAGGGAACCGCCGCCTCCTGCGTTTCCGTATCCGCTTCCCTGTAAAAATAGGTCTGCACCAGGTTATCATTGATGGTTTCCGCGAAAGAGGCAAAGCCCTGTTTCTTCAGCAAGATCATCAGGGGACCGGGTTCAAACGTATTGATGATCTCCAGCACTTCCCCTTTTTTTAATTGTCTCACCTTCTCCAGGATCAGTTTCAGGGGATCGCTGCCGTTCGCAATAACCGGACGCACATCCAGCTTTATCACCTGATCCTGCTTTATGCTCTTTAAGAATTCGGGAACTCCCTCCTTTTCAGGTTTATCAGCGGCTTTTCCATTTTTATCCGTTTCAAAACCCAAAGGCGCCAGTTTGGTGTAGAAGTCATTGATGTTGCATCCTGCGATCTTTGCCGCCATTGCAATACTGGCCCTTCCGGCCATGAGCTTGCGCAGTACCGGGTTTCGGAGCTTTTCGAGCTTCGGGCTGATGCTCACGATCGTCTCCAGCGCGGCGGGATGCATTTTTAGCAGGGTACTTATTTTAGTATGGGAAGAGATGGTCATCATCATTCAAAGTATTGCGGGTAAAGTTTTAATTGCTCATGGATGGCCTTCAACTGCTGGGCAGCCTCCTGTTCATTGCCGGCTTCCTTTAGTTTCTTTACCTGCCCGATTAGGGGTTCCAGCCATTTATGCAATGCATCGTGGTCGGGGCCTTTCATCCTGCATTCGCTGACCAGCTTATCAAGCCCGGATTGCAAATCTGCAGCAGTAACTTTGAAATCAGCAAGGGACCTCCCGGCAGATGCATCAAACTTATCAACTACCGACTGCAGATTGCCGACATTTGCATTCGTACTGCTGTCCGCCTTCCACTTGCTGCCGTTATTCAATGCAATGGTTTCCGTTTTGTCTTCAGTGCCGTGCTCATCCGTGGCATGAACCTCGGCGGCAGGGTTTTTATCCTTTTCCGCATTCTCTTTACATCCTGCAAGAACAAAGAGAACCAGGATGGCAAACAGGGATCTTTTCATTTTTGACATTTTAACTATTAATGGTCATCATTACCTGGTATCAGGCAACGAATTTTTTTCGATTTTAAGCGCTGCGGGAAAAAGGATATTGTTTTCCAGGTGCACATGGAGATGCAGGTCCTCTTCAAACTCATCCAGCATCCGGTACAGCAGGCTGTAACTGGCGCAGGCATCTTCCGGCAATGCATAATCTTTCGTCAGACTCCGGATCTCCGCCAGGTTCTTTCCTACCACCTCATGCTCCATTTCCATCATATTGATAGGGTTCTGCACCGTACCGAAATGACTGGCCCGTAAGGGTTGCGCGCCACTATCGGTTTGCACCAGTTCTTTGATATAGGGAAAAAGCACTTTTTCCTCTTTCACCATATGCGCCATCATCTCATTGTACACTTCCTCTACCAGTTGCCGGATCCGGAGCAGTTCAGGATGACGGTTTCCGTGCACCTGCATCACTTTTTCCGCATAGGCCCTGATATCGGGAAGATTCTTACGGACATAACTGTGATGGGTATTCACAATATAGTCCGCCAGGAAACCGGGGCTCCATTCATTATACGGAAGCGGTCGGGCGTCCGGTATCCGGTCGGCCTGCTGCAATTCCTGTTCGATCTTCGTAACGTCCAGGCCCTTCTCCTTACAGGCCTCTTTCACGGTCTTCTTGCCGCCGCAACAGAAATCGAGACCATATTTTTTAAACACTTTTGCCTTCCGCAGGTCCTTGGCCGCGATCTGTCCCAGCGTTTCATCATTCTCCCCGCTGACCTTTTTGCTTATTCTCACTTTCCACCATTCAGGACCCTGTTCCAGGTATTCCCAGTTAAAAATGTTTCCCCGCTCACCCAGCAACTGGTAATAGAGCGGTTTGGGGTCGTGATCGTTGTGAATGGTAAGACTCTCACCTTCCGCCAGTTCATCAAAGCGTTCAAAGATCACAGGATGTTTCTGCCGGGGCTCCAGGAGCGTTACGTTGAGGATATTTTTTGCTACCGTTTGCATGTGTGTTGTTTTAGTGATTGTTAGTGCAAAGATAGGCAAACAAATAAATAAAAGTATTTAAATACTTTTATTTACCAATAAATGACAAAAATCATGCTGAGGGGAAGCCGGGTTTGGCCATAAAACAACTATTTGCCCGGGTGGCGGGCCATAGCCCTTCAATGTGAGCGATCTATGTTAAAAAAGTTCCCCGTTAAGTGCTCATGCTGATCTTCAACCTCCCTCAAACC
This sequence comes from Chitinophagaceae bacterium, assembly GCA_044229375.1. Lineage (GTDB taxonomy): Bacteria > Bacteroidota > Bacteroidia > Chitinophagales > Chitinophagaceae > JJ008. Next base: position 2,639 of record JBGATE010000016.1, on the reverse strand, counting down.
TGGGGTTTACAAAATTATTCAGCTTTGACCCAAACCGGAAACTGATACCAATCCTGTTCTGAAAATAATAGCTGGATTTTAACTGCCGGATCCTGGTAAGCACTTCCAGTTCCGAAGCGCCTGCCTTGGCAAGGTTCAGCTGATCATGCACAAGACCCGCATTGGATGCGATATAAAATGACAGGCCCCCGGTGATCCGTACGTTCACACTGATATTCATTGCCAGGCTGTTCATCCGCCAGTCCCTGAAATAATTATGATATGAAAGTCCTGAATTAACGGCTCCCCATTTTTTGTTGATGATCAGATTGATCCGCAGGGTATGTGCCAGTAGGGTTTCCCTGAGTTTGTAATAGATCGTAGTATCATAATAGCGGTTAAACCGGGTGATGATACCATAACTGATCGCCAGGTACCTGCTGTTTATGTCACTGTAGGGAAAGATGTTATACTCAACCGCGGTCCTGAAATATAATTGTCTTTTGAAATTTGAATAGGTGTTATTACTGAAAATCGCCTCATACCCCCCGCTCCAGTGTTCATTGATGCTTTTCACATAATACTGGTGAAATCCATAGTTACTGTTCCTTGCAGTGTATTCGTCCCGTGTGCTGTCGGTTTCAAAGATATACACGGCCTTATTGGCACTTCCGTACAGGCTAATGCCCAATTTCATCTCCTCTGTTACCCGGCTTGCAGCAAAATTCCCGTTAACTCCATAATTCTTATATAAACTCTCCGCATTCACATTCCCGTCGGCATTCATGGTAAACATCCAGTAGTTCCAGGGATCCTTTGTCAAAGTGTTCACACCGGTATTTGAAAGTGAAACCGAATCCGGCTTCATGTTGATCACGAGTCCGTCCAGCAATCCTGTTTTCGCAATAAAAGGTACGAGACCCGGCTTAAGATGCTGCACCAGCAATTCCCGCGATTCAACATCCGTGGTGTTTGGTTTTTCAAAATACCGGATCGTATCCACGAGATGCGCAAACCTGTTTTGCCCGAAAAACAGGATGGTGTACCGGCTGCCGCCACCGCCCGTACTGAATGAATTGATGAGAATGTGAACATCGGCCGCTAAACGGTCAACCAGGTAATCAATAACCGTGATCTCTGTTTTAATGAATACCATATCGCAGCGGGAATCAATAAATACTTTTAACCGCTGGCTGCTGCTGTCCCTGTCCCGTACCTGTGCTGAAGAGAAACCGGATAATGCAAAGAGAAAGAGGCAGCCAAAAAAGATCCTGCACATAATGGCAGTTTGAATGTAAAGGTATTCTTCCCGCCCCGGGAATAAAAGTCGATTTTAAAGCATCCCGCGGAAATCAGTTTTTCATGTGTTACTGACTTCCATTATCTCCTCCCGGCGGTCCCAGGTAATCTTTTTTCCAAAACCGAGGGAATTATCGGTAAATTTTAAGGTGTTTAGCTGAACGGTCCAGATGCTGCCGGGCTGTGTCAATGCCAGCGGGTGCGTTTTGTAATAACGGGCCGGTGCATGTTTGGCTAACGGGTGATCCGCCGGCAGAACGATTCCCTCAAACTGTATTCCTATAATATGCAGCATGTTCAATCTATCCGGCAAAATTGTTCCGGCCACGGCCGGGTGATGCAACAGTATTTCCGAATGCCGTGTATTATTGGATGATTTGTAATACAAGAGTTTTTCATCGCTGTCAAAAGCATACACACAGCTGAAACAATATGGTTTGCCAGGCTGATCCGCACAGCAAATGCTGGCGCAGGTTTGTTCCCCGATGAATTTGACGATACGATCATCCATATTTATTTCACTCCTTCCAGTATTTTAATATAATTGGCCCTTTCGTATGCTGTAGGATCGGATATATGCTGCTGGCTCATGCTCCCCCTGAATTTATCAATGCTGTCAAAACCCATAGAGTACATCCAGGCCTGGAGTTCCCTGTTCATCGTTTTCAGGTAAGGGATCCCGTTCTTGTACAGGGAAGAGGCCGTCATCACCACATCGGCGCCTGCCAGCAGGTATTTTACCACTTCCACGGCGCTTTGCACGCCGGTAGTAGCAGCCAGTGACAGGTTTACCTTTCCATACAGCAATGCGATCCATAACAGGGGCAGTCTTATTTCGCTTGATTCACTGTAATGCAGGTCTGTTTTGATGACCAGTTCATTGATGTCAAAATCCGGCTGGTAAAACCGGTTGAACAAAACCAGTCCATTGGCTCCTGCATTTTTCATCCGCAACGCCATATTGCCCATGGCGCTGAAATAGGGGTTTAGCTTAACGGCAACCGGGATCTTCACCGAATGACGGATTGACTCAATAATGTTCAGGTAGCGGTGTTCAACTTCGGCCGACGACATGGCAATATCGCCCGGGATGAAAAAAATATTCACTTCGATGGCATCGGCACCCGCCTGTTCAATAAGCCGGGAATAATCGATCCAGCCTTCCGTGGTAATGCCATTCAGGCTTCCGATGACCGGTATCTTCACCCTTTCCTTCGCCTTCCGGATATTATCCAGGTAATCATCCACTCCCACATTGAAATCATCCAGGTCAGGAAAATAATCCAGCGCTTCCGGGAAGGCATAACTGGTCTCCGACATCACTCCTTTCAGCCTCGACTCTTCCATCCTGATCTGTTCTT
>JBGATE010000169.1:0-6307 GCA_044229375.1 Chitinophagaceae bacterium | reverse complement strand
GCTGGAGTAGATGTTCTTTTGAAAAAATCTTTTGTGGTATGAGGTCAGCTCGTTTCACTTGTGTTTCTTTTGTTGTACCAGGGCATGGCTACAAAACTAATCAAACCGCCGATGACAATGACCGCGGTAGTGGCCAGCCAGAGTATCCAGCCAAAAGCCACAGCGATCGGGTAACTCAGCCCGTAGAGTTGCATCGTTTTCTCGATCATAAAGGCATACGCACCGATACCTCCCGGAGAGGCGATCATGCCAATGCTTCCGGCGGATAACACGGTAAAAGCTTCCCGAATGCCGTATTGTTCCGTTTCCCGGAAAGCCATGAAGCCGATATAACCGCCCGAAAAATATAAAAGCCAGAGTGCGAAAGTCAGGAAGACGAATTCCCTTCTTTTTTTCAGGTGCCGGATGGCGCCGATCCCTTCCGCGACCCTGGCACCCACTCTTTTCATAAAACCCGCAACATCACGAAAACTTTTCTTTTTGACATACATCCAAACCAGTACTGCGGCTGCCGCAATACCGGCAATGACCAGGGTGATCAGGGTATACGATACGCTTTTCTCTTCCTTTGCCGAAGACTGGTTGAAAAAAGTATCAAGAATGCGGGTATAGAGGTCGGGCTGTATTACAAGGGTTATCCCGAAAATGATCAGCAGGGTGATAGCATCAATGACCCTTTCCAGGATGATGGTGCCGATCAGTTTATCGGCCGGGATCTTTTCATAACGGCTCAGCACCGTGCATTTCACCACTTCGCCGAGCCTTGGCACACCCTGGTTGACCAGGTAACCTATCATCACCGCAAAAAAAGCATTCATCCGGCCGGGCGCATACCCCAGCGACTGGATCAGGAGTCGCCAGCGAAGCGCCCTTACATAATGACTCAGGAAAAGGATAAAAAATACCGGGATGATCAGCCAGTGCCGGGCATTGACAATTGCGTTTTCGATCTTCGCCATTTTATCCTTATCCAGGTTCTTGAGGGAAAGCCAGGCAAAGAAAATACCCAGGCCAAGAAAGAACAGGTACTGGAGTATGGTGCGGAGCCGTTTGTTCATGTATTTCCGGTATAAAGTACGGACCGGGTGATCCAATTAATTCAGAACTATGTTATCGATCAGGCGAATGTCGTTCAGGTAAGCGGCAATCAGCGCGACCAGTTTTTGCTTTCCGTCCCACTCAACCATCGGAACAAGATTGTTTGCATCCGCAATTTCCGCATAATCCGGTTTGAATCCTTTTTCCTTCAGCCATTCAACCGACCTCATTTTAAGTATTTCCGTTTTCCCGGGCCGAAGTTCGTTTTTTATTTGCTGCAGACACTCATAAATAGCAGGGGCTTTTTCACGTTCTTCTTTCGAAAGGCGCATATTCCGGCTGCTCATGGCAAGTCCATCCGGTTCGCGCAGGGTGGGACATATCAGCAGCCGGATCTTTGCTGAACGGTCTGTCAGTTCCAGCAATCTCGACAACACCCTGCATTGCTGGTAATCTTTTTGTCCAAGGTAGAGGCTGCCCGGCTGAACGATATCCAGTAAACGGTCGACCACCATACAAACACCCTGGAAATGACCGGGTCGGTATTGCCCCTCCAGCACCGTTTCCAGGTAACCGATTTCATACTGTTTGGTTTCATCGAACCCGTTTGGGTAGATTTCTTCAATACCCGGTAAAAAAAGAAGATCCGTACCGGCTTCTTCCAGCTTCTCAATGTCCTTTTCGATCGTTACGGGATATTTCTTCAGATCGGCCGGGTCGTTGAACTGGGTGGGATTGACGAATATGCTGCAAACGGTGATATCATTGTCTTTCTTACATGCACGGATAAGGGAAATATGACCTTCATGAAGTGCGCCCATGGTGGGAACGAAACCAATACGGTTGCCATTTTTTGGCTGAGCATCAAGCCATTTACGAAGGTCGCTTGCTTTTTTAAATAAAATCATTGACGAGTTAGGTTAACCTTGAATCCTGGTTCTCACTGCAATTCCCTGAAAAATAGCTACCTTTGCTGACTTTTACAGAAGGGACTAAATTAAAACGGGATGCCCATGTCAGCAAAGAAAAGAATTTTATTCATCGCAAATGAAATGTCGCCCTACCTGGAGCTGACCGAATTTTCAGAGATCGTGAATAAGCTGGCCATCAAAGCCAACGACAATAATTTCGAGGTTCGCTGTATCATGCCCCGCTTTGGTATCATCAATGAAAGGCGCCATCGGCTTCATGAAGTGGTAAGGCTTTCAGGTATCAATGTATCGGTTGACAATGATGACCTGCCGCTGCAGATCAAAGTGGCTTCACTGCCAAGCGCGAGACTGCAGGTTTACTTCCTCGATAACGAGGAGCTTTTCCGGCGCAAATTCGTATTTCATGATGAAAACGAGAAATGGTACGAGGACAATGACCTCCGGACCATTTTCTACTGCAAAGGGGCGCTGGAAACGGTGAAAAAATTCGGATGGCCGCCGGATATCATTCATTGCAGCGGCTGGATGACGGGACTGATCCCGGCTTACCTGAAAACGGTATATAAGAAAGAACCCGTTTTTGCACACAGCAAGATCGTATATACGATCGGCCAGAATACGTTCAAGGAGAAACTGGGCAGCGGTTTCATTAAAAAAGCCCTGATACATGCGTCCCTGAAAGAGAAAGATCTCGAAGTCTTTAAAGAAGGTACCAATACCGCCCTGTTTCGCGGGGGCGCCAGTTTTGCAGATGCCATCACTTTCGGTGCGGAGAAGATCGATAAAAAACTGGTGGATGAGTTTTCTAAAGTACGGGGAAAGAAGACGTTGCAATATGATCCCGAGGGAGATTTAACAGACTATTTACAACTCTATAGCGACCTTGCGGGCAAATAAAAATCACTAACCCTGACTAAACCTGTTTTGTGAAGAGACGTTACCTGGTTTTATCGTTTGCCGTTCTTATTACTGCGTTCGCTGTTTTATTCTCCGCCTGCCGCAAGATCAACGAATTCTCGGATGTAGGAGGCGGTTTGATCCCGCCGATAGACAATATCAACACGTTCGACACCAGTTTACAGGTGCAGGTATTCAATGATACATTCGGCATCCTGACCGATTCGCTGAGGATAGGTTCGGATGACAGGCATTTTCTCGGGCAGATCAGTAATGATCCCATTTTCGGGAGAACCAATGCTGAATTGTACCTGGAACTAAAACCCGGCTTGAGCGATTTTTTTACAAACGGAACCTATCCATTCGGGCGAAAGGACAGCCTGGTGCTCGATTCCGTTGTACTGGTGCTGGGTTACGGGGAAAGATATGGCGACTCGACCATTCCGCAAACCATCAATGTATATGAACTCAACCAGGCCTTCAAACTGGATTCTTCCTACCTGGTCCGGCAGCAACCGTTATCGTACGGCGCACAACTTAATCCCGGCGGACAACTGATCTTCCCCAGCCGGCTGGATGATTCGGTAAAAGTATTCAGGGACACTACGGCTGGTCAGATGCGCATAAAACTGGATACCAATTTTGCCCGTAGGATGATGAATTATGACACTTCGAATGCATACCGTTCCGATTCGGCGTTCAAAACCTATTTCAAGGGCTTTGCGGTACGTTCTGTTGGTTCCGGGAATGCGATCATTGGCATTGATATGAAGAGTGCCAATACCAAACTGGCGTTTTACTATAAACTTCCAAAGAGAAGCGGTAGCCTGGATTCCACTTCGGTGACCTACTTCACTTTTTATTCCCAGTGCAAATCGGCCAATTATGTGAAGAGGGACTACGCTGGTTCGCCGGTGGCAGCCGCGGCCGGTGTTACCGTACAGGCCCCGATCGCCTATATCCAGAATTCACCCGGCACCTATGCCAGCATTAAGATACCCGACCTGCCTGCCCTCAGCAACCGGGTTGTACATCGCGCCGAACTGATAGTGGAACAGGTATATGATCCCAGTGATCAGTTATTCACTCCGCCTTCGGATCTCTTCCTCGACGCTTTCGATCCTGCCATCACCGGTAACAATAAATACAGGACCTTCCCATTCTCCCTGGATCTTTCACCCAGTTCGGGATTTGACCTGCAGGGTTTCGGCGTTAGGCCTCTGAATGCTATCGATCCTTTTGGAAACCCGATCAAAGTATGGAAATTCAACCTTTCCCGGTATATACAGCATATTGTTAACGGCACACAGACCTCTTATGACATGCGCTTATACGCTCCGTTAACGATAGCCGTTAAAACCAAATCGCTGGGCATTACGGGCGATTTTGATGTTACGGGTGCTTATGTTGGCAGCAGCATTGCGAACGGCAGGGTCCGGGTTGGCGGCGGAAACCACCCCACGCAAAGGATGCGCCTGCGGATCGTCTATTCAAAACTCTGATAAGTTATCAAGATATGTTCAAAAGCCTCCCGGAAGTCGCTGGAGGCTTTGCTCATTATAAGCAGCAACCTTATCTTTGCGACCTAAAAAATTCATACATGCCTTACTTATTTACATCAGAATCGGTCAGCGAAGGACACCCGGATAAAGTGGCCGACCAGATCTCTGATGCCCTGATCGATAATTTTCTTGCTTTTGACCCGCAATCCAAGGTTGCCTGCGAAACGCTTGTCACAACCGGACAGGTGGTGCTGGCCGGGGAAGTAAAATCCAAAGCCTACCTGGATGTACAGGAGATCGCCCGAGGGGTGATCCGCAGGATCGGCTATACCAAGAGCGAGTACATGTTCGAGGCCAGCAGTTGCGGTGTTCTCTCGGCCATTCATGAGCAGTCGGCCGATATCAACCAGGGAGTGGACCGGAAGAAAAAAGAAGAGCAGGGTGCGGGCGACCAGGGAATGATGTTTGGATATGCCACCAATGAAACGGAGCATTATATGCCGTTGGCGCTGGACCTGGCGCATAACCTCCTGATCGAACTGGCTGCGATCCGCCGCGAGAAGAATTCAAAAATGCCCTATCTCCGCCCGGATGCCAAAAGCCAGGTGACGCTGGAATACGATGACAATAACCAGCCCGTTCGTATTGATGCGATCGTGATCTCTACCCAGCATGATGATTTTGATGCGGAAGCCAGGATGCTGGCAAAGATCAAAAGCGATGTGATCAATATCCTGATCCCCCGGATCAAATCGAAGTACAGGAAGTACGCAAAGCTTTTCAACAGCGATATCAAATATCATGTTAACCCCACCGGTAAATTCGTGATCGGCGGGCCACATGGCGATACCGGTCTTACCGGCAGGAAGATCATCGTGGATACCTACGGCGGAAAAGGAGCCCATGGGGGCGGCGCTTTCAGCGGTAAGGATCCTTCCAAAGTGGACCGTTCCGCAGCATATGCCACCCGGCATATTGCCAAGAACCTGGTGGCGGCAGGATTGTGCAGCGAAGTACTGGTCCAGGTCTCCTACGCAATCGGAGTGGCGCAGCCTACCAGCATCAACGTAAATACCTATGGCACGGCGAAAGTGGATATGAACGATGGACAGATCGCCAAAATCGTGGAAGGTCTTTTTGATATGCGGCCTTATTTCATCGAGAAACGGTTGAAACTTCGCAACCCGATCTACAGTGAAACAGCGGCTTATGGTCATATGGGAAGGATGCCCAGGAAGGCTGAAAAGACATTCGTATCTCCCGATGGCAAGAGCGTGACCCGCAAGGTGGAACTCTTTACCTGGGAGAAACTGGATTATGTTTCCAAAGTGAAAAAAGCATTCGGACTGAAATAAAATCCCTCTACATCTCCCTTAAAGGGAAGACCTTCGAAGACCCTGTTAGTTTGGAAAAACAAACAGGGTCTTTTGTTTATTGAGTATATAATCATGGAGACTCTATGCTTCTCCGTTAAAACAGTAATTTTGACAAGTGAAAAATTTCAGGCACACTCACCGCCCCAAAAAGAGTTCGCTGGTCATTGGCCGGGAAGCCGTTATGGAGGCCCTGCGGAACAACCAGCAACTGGACAGGATCTACCTCGATACCCGTGCGCAGGGACAGGATATCAGTGAAATAAAAAGACTGGCCATGCAGAACACCGTTCCCGTTAATTATGTGCCGGTGGCGAAACTGGATGGTTTCAATATCACGGGGCATGAAGGGGTAGTGGCACAGATCGCGAAAGTGCAATACCAAAACCTCCAGGATGTGATCTCCTTTGTTACCGAAAGCGGGGAGGCTCCCTTGTTCCTGGTCCTTGACGGGATCACCGATATCCGGAATATCGGTGGTATTGCCCGGACGGCTTATTGCACCGGTGTGCACGCCATTATCATCCCTGACAAAGGAGTGGGGGCGCTGAACGAAGACGCCATC
>JBGATE010000168.1:0-6407 GCA_044229375.1 Chitinophagaceae bacterium | reverse complement strand
CTTTATATACTTTATATACTATTTATACCCTTTTCACTTTTTCTTCCTCAAAAAAACCTCGAAACCAACATTCAGCAGGAAACCATGGTTGGTGAATTTAGTGGTGGTTTCATTTTTCAGGGTTTCATCTATCGAACCATCATTGCCATTATCCCGGAGGGTGGTCTTTTTAAAAGTGTGTTTGCTGTACCCGTAGATGTACCCGATGGAAAAGTCCAGCCCGGCATTCTCACCCGTCATCTTGGTGAAACCCGCCTGTAAACCGGCATTGGCGTAAAATCCGCCGTTGGAGCTGCCGTCATAGGTGAGTTTGTAAGCATTGGGTGCCAAACCCCCGTAAAAAAAGCCTTCCGTTTTGAGGCTGCTGATCCCGACATTAAAGCCAAACTGGCCGAAAGGGAGCAGGGATCCTGTATTTTTCAGGTAATGCCGCACAAAACCGCCCAGCCCGATATTAAAGCTGTTGGACTTATCGCTCTGGTAAGTAGTGCCGTTCTGCTCATACGTGGTTTTATTGCCCGTTGGATTGATATTCAAAACGGCGCCAACGGCTGTATTTTCCGAAATGAACCAGCCCATGGAGGGGGATAAGCTGAAGTTGTAACTGGTGATCTTGGATACATTGTCCCCGATCTGGGCAACCGAAATATCTGAGCTGCCGGAATTATAAACCACGCTGGCTACGGAAGCACCCACCATCCTGTCACCCTTATTGAATTGGGCACCGGCCACCATGGTTACCCCAGCCAGGACCAGCGTAAAAAACCATTTGCTGTAAGTCATCATTTAGTTTGAGTTTGGCAGCAAATATAACCGTTCGTAAAAACCCGGCCATACCTGTTTTTTTGGCCGGGGTCAGATTGAATTGATTTTTTTTCCTTTACCTTTAATTTATCTTGGTGAAAAGGGAAAATCCCTTTATTTTTAAAACCGAAACTAATTAACAGCCAAATCAAACTTTTATGAGAAAGTTCAGACTTCTGTCCCTCTTAGCTTTAGCTATAACTTTTATTGCCGTTAGTTGTACCAAAGAAGGACCTGAAGGTCCTACCGGAGCAACGGGTGCTCAAGGCCCCACCGGTGCTACAGGCGGACCTGGCCCTGCCGGTCCCACCGGCCCCACCGGTCCTGCGGGTCCCACTGGTCCTACCGGTCCTCAGGGTCCTGCTGGTCCTGCCGGCACTGCCAATGTTATTTATTCTTCCTGGGTTAATGAAGGACCATGGGCAGACACCGTAATGAATTCATTAGGTAATCCTGGTACCGGCAATGCCAAAAGAATGATCACTGCTGCACCAAGCCTTTCTCAGGGTGTTTTAGATCAGGGAGTTGTTCTTGCATATTTCAGATGGACCGTGTCGGGTAATAATCCTGTTCTGCTTCCTTCTATTTTTGCCGTTACGACTACTCGTATTGTTGAAATTGGTTATCGTCCCGCATTAAATAAGCTTATTTATTATTTCTGGGAGCCGGCTAATTCCGGTGTTCCGGTAGGTTTTACAGGCCTGGGATCATCTGCGCAAATGCGGTATATTATTATTCCCGGTGGTGTTGGTGGTGGCCGTATGGCTGAAAAAGCAGCACAGATCAATGGCCAGGTGTATACAGAAAGCCAGCTGAAAGCGATGAGCTATGCTCAGATCTGCAGCCTGCTTAGAATTGCTCAATAAGTAAATCTTTTTCAATACAGAGCCGTCCTGCCTCAGGCAGGACGGCTTTTTCTTATCCGAAACATTTTTTTAATTCTGTCATATACTTTACTACGGGGTATTATCCTGGTGATCTTACAAACCATACACAATCCAGGAATGAAAAACGGTTTTATTTTAGTCTTTATGAAACAACCGGCGAAGTAGTACCTTGTGCATCCAAATTCTAATTCATGAAAAATATCTTAGCAGTACTGCTAACGCTGTTTTTTTCAGCAGGTATGCTGGCTCAGCCCCGGGTTATTTCCGGCCCCATGCTGGGACCGGTAGAGCTACGGGATGCCAAAATTTGGGTAGAGGTATCTCCCGAGGTTAAAACGGTGGCCCTTCAGTTCAATAAAAAAGGAACGGCACAAAGTAAAACGATAACGTATAAAGGTGAACTGGGCAATGATTTCAACCCCCTGCAGTTCACTATCGGCGGTCTTGATCTCAATACCGCGTATCAATATAAGATATGGATCGATGGAAAAGCTACTTCTTACGGGGGTGAGTTTACGACAAAGGACCTCTGGCAATGGCGCAAGCCGGCTCCCGATTTCAGTTTCCTGACGGGCTCCTGTTCCTATACCAACGAGCCGGTTTTCGACAGGCCGGGAACGCCTTATGGGAAAGATTCCTCCATTTTTGAAACAATGGCAAAGGAGAAAGCCGCCTTTATGCTCTGGCTGGGGGATGCCTGGTACACCCGGGAAGTGGATTATTACAGTGAATGGGGACTTTGGTACAGGGCCAGTCATGACCGGGCGGTTCCCGTACTGCAGAATTTCCTGAAAGCCATGCCGCAGCTGGGAACCTGGGATGATCATGATTACGGGCCGAATGATATCGGCAAAAACTTTATCCTGAAAGAAACGAGCCGGGAGATCTGGAAAAAGTACTGGTGCAACCCTTCTTACGGAGAGAACGGGCAGGGCATTTATACGATGACCTCCTGGGGTGATGCCGATATATTTATTACCGATGACCGCTGGTGGCGCAGCGCCGACCGGATGAAGGATTCCGTAGATGGATTTCCCAATCCTGAAAAGGAAATGCTGGGGCAGCAGCAGATGGAGTGGCTGAAGAATTCACTGTTGTATAGCAGCGCCACTTTTAAAATCATCACGGTGGGCAGCCAGGTGCTGAACCCGGTTTCACCCTTTGATAAATGGAGGAATTTCCCGGCCGAGTACGATGAACTCATGCATTTCCTGAAAGAATATAAGATCAGCGGGGTTGTATTCCTGACAGGCGACCGTCACCACAGCGAGATCATAAAAGTGGAAAGACCGGGAACCTACCCGCTGTATGATATCACCGTTTCACCGCTTACCTCGGGCACCCATGTATTTGGTGCGGCGGAGAAGAACAATCCTTCCCGGGTTCTGGGTATCGACCAGAAACAGAACTATGGAAAATTTTCGTTCAGCGGTCCCCGTAATGACCGTAAACTGACCGTGGAGTATTTTGGCATTAAAGGAGATCCACTCGGATCCTGGACCATATCTGCAAAAGAACTTAAAACACCATAAGTTTTCAGTATGAAAAAACTAATCACATTACTACTGGCAGGCATGATGATCATCGTTGGCTGCAAATCAAAAACCGGGGATGCCGGATCCGCGGATAAAACGGAGATGGCCGGCGACCGGGCTGCCGATTCGGCTTCGATCCGGAAAACGGTAATGGATTTTTATGAATGGTATGCCGCCAATTACAGTAAATTCTTCCGGTATGACCTGTACAGCGGTCTGAAAAAGGAAGACGAGCCGCCCTACAAGATCAACTGGGAAGAAGTTGTGAAATACCAGCAGTTCATCGCCGATTCGGTGCCCCAGCTGGGAGGGCAGTTCTTGCAAAACCAGAAACGGTTCCTGCAGGCTTGCGATTCCGCCTTCAAAGTGGATGTAGCGGACGATATTCCCTATGGTTTTGACTACGACTGGTACACCAACAGCCAGGAAGGAACGGAATACCTGCTCGGGGACCTGCGGAACCCTAAAGCGGATTGGAACATTATCGTCAACGGGGATGACGCCACGGTCCGGATAACAATGACCCGCGAACGGGGGAGTGAAACAGAGCAGTATACGGTTATCGGACTTTCGGTGAAAAAAGAAAATGGCAGGTGGACCATTGCTAAAATTGGAAATGAATAGCCACTATGACCATTTATTTCGGATACGATAAACCCAAAGTGCTCCAGGCCCTGCGGTATCATTTTATCAGCCGGCCCGAGATCCGGATCATGCTGATCCTCGTGAATGTTTTCGCCCTGGCATCCATTACCCTGTATGCCCTGCAAAAAGTAACACCGCTTGCATTCCTGCTGGGTTCTTTCCTCTGGATCGTGCTGATGATCAGTTTCTGGTTCATCCTGCCCGGTATGGTGTACCGGAGGGCGGTAACTTTCAAACATGAGTTCAGCATGGACTTTGTTGACAGCGGCTTTACCCTGCGTCATGAAAAAGGTTTCAAAGAATGGCCCTGGACCGCGCTCAGGCATTACGTGGAGAGCCCTCATTTCTTTCATTTGTATTTCGACAGCCGATCCTTTTTCCTGGTACCCAAAAGCGGATGTAAGGACAGTGATGAGGTGCATGAACTGAGGTTGCTGATACGGTCGAAGGTAAAAAAGGGGTGAGGCAGTCTTCAGTCGGCAGTCTGCAGTCGGCAGTCGGCAGTTCACAGTCGGCGTTGTCGGTAAAGAAACCTGGTTGACTTATATGCCTCATAGACTCAAGTGACTCATTTGAGCTGTATGACCCGTATGATTTTTGTGAACGGTATGACTTTCTAGAGTTGCTTCTCCATCACGTAATGCGGGATCGTGACCTCCCTGAATTCATCGCTTGCCACCCGGTAGCCCATTTTTTCATAAAAGCCGATGGCATTTTTACGGGCATGCATGGAGAGAACTTTATAACCCCGGTCGCGGGCCAGGTTTTCCGCAAAATTCATCAGGGCCCTGCCGATACCTTTTCCCTGCAGGTCGTTGATAACGGCCATTTGCCGGAGGCGAACAATATCTGAATTTTCTTCCACCAGCATACAGCAGCCGAGCATCTGCTCCTCTTCAAAGGCGCCGATGAGCATATTTTCCTTTTCCTTTTCCAGTTCCTGGGGAGTAAAACCAAGGCCCAGTGGTTTGCGCAGGATATCATCCCGCAACTTTACCATTTGCTGGTATTCCGGTGTACCGTGATCGATAATTTTCAGCGCCATAACCCTGGTATGATTCAGTAACAAGTGTCCCAAAGGAGTCCTACCGACAAATTACAAAGAACTTGTAATTCCGCCAACCGTTTCATTGGTTATTTTGAACAGATTTGAACCCGCCAAAGGGGTGCTATCCTTTCGTTTTCAGGAACTTGAGGCAAATGCGGAAAATTAGTGGTTTACGATGATGATTAAGTCAAAAAGTATATTTTTGCACCCAATAAACAAAACTTAAGAACATGTCAGACATTTCATCAAGAGTAAAGAAAATCATCGTTGACAAACTGGGCGTTGATGAAGCCGAAGTGACCAACGAAGCATCATTTACCAACGACCTGGGGGCCGATTCACTGGATACGGTAGAATTGATCATGGAATTTGAAAAGGAATTCAATATCTCTATTCCCGATGAGCAGGCGGAGACCATCACTACAGTTGGCCAGGCCGTCTCTTATCTGGAAGAGCATGCAAAGTAACCCGATCCTGTTTCCCAGGAAAGGATCACATTAACGGAATACCTGCCAGCGCAGGCTGTGAACAATAATAAATTACCGCCTTCTGCCTGTTATAACAGCGAAGGCGGTTTTTACTTCCGGAAACTCTTTACAGGGCAGGTTGTATATTTGGAAAATCTTTATTTAACAGCGTATGGAATTAAAACGGGTAGTTGTCACGGGTATGGGCGCCATCACGCCGCTGGGTAATACCCTGTCTGAATACTGGAACAACCTGCTGAACGGCGTTTCCGGGGCGGATAATATCACCCTGTTTGACGCATCCAAATTCAAAACAAAGTTCGCCTGTGAGGTAAAGGGATTTGAGCCTACACAGTTTTTAGACCGGAAAGAGGCCCGAAAGATTGACCGCTTCACCCAGTTCGCGCTGGTGGTGAGCGACCAGGCCATGGCCGATGCGGGACTGACACCGGAGAACATCAACCCCGACAGGGTCGGTGTTGTTTTTGCCAGCGGCATCGGCGGGTTGATCACGTTTCAGAATGAGGTAACCGATTTTGCAAGAGGCGACGGCACTCCGCGTTTCAACCCTTTCTTTATTCCTAAAATGATACTGGATATTGCCGCCGGCCAGATCAGTATGCGGCATAATCTCCGCGGACCCAATTTCGCAGTGGTCAGCGCCTGTGCCAGCAGCACGAATGCAATGATGGAGGCATTCAACCTGATCCGGCTGAACAAGGCCAGCATCATACTTACCGGCGGCAGCGAGGCCGTGATCAGTGAAGCCGGTGTTGGCGGGTTCAATGCCATGAAGGCCATGAGTGAAAGGAACGACGATCCCAAAACAGCCAGTCGCCCTTATGACAAGGACCGGGATGGTTTTGTAATGGGTGAGGCAGCCGGCATGGTGGTGCTGGAAGAACTGGAACATGCCCGAAGACGGGGTGCCGTGATTTATGGAGAAATAATGGGGGCGGGAATGACAGCAGATGCGTACCATATGACAGCACCGCATCCGGAAGGACTTGGTGCGAAAAAT
>JBGATE010000167.1:0-6466 GCA_044229375.1 Chitinophagaceae bacterium | reverse complement strand
TTTATCCAGTGCCTCCGTTGCCTTTGCGCCATCCGTCATGTACCGCGACATCGGGTTGCCCATCATGCGTAAGCTGTAGATCATTTTTTTAACACAGAAGATCTCGGAATTTTCCTGGCTCAGCGCGGTGGCCTTATCAATAAGTTGTTCGGCCTTATCGGCAAAAGGGTCGGCGATGGCGCTGTTGTCACCCATACTTCCGTCCATCGGCATCGAGGCATAGCCTGACATCACCTGGGCGAACGCGGCATAATAATAGGGCATCCATTGCGTCTTCTCCGCTTCTGCGATCCGTTCAAAGGCATTGGCGAGCTCTTTCCAGGATTCCGCGTTATTATTGGAGTCCACCTGGGCAACGCGGGGTTCCATCGCCCTGATATATTTTTCACTTTGGGCACCTGCGGTGATCACCATGAGCAAGCTAAAAAAAGCAAAAACTATCTTTTTCATTTTTCTTCGTTTTTATTTTTAAAATTATAATCCGTTATTGATGATCTCATCGGACCTGTCGACACCGAAGCTGATAAAGGCCCCGATGAAAACGAACATCCTGGAAGTGGGAACGATCGCCTCCTTCCGGTACCCATTGTAGGAATACTGGTAGCCATAGGTCTGTTTCAAGTTGAAAATATTACTGATCTGCAGCACATACACACCGTAGGATTTTGGCTTGTCTTTCCCGATGAACGGCAGGTAATTGATGGCGAAGCTGACATTGTGATAGGAAGGCAGGGTGCCCCTGTCGGTAAACTTATACTGCGCACCGTCGGGCCGGATATTATAATAAGGTCTTCCGCTGGCAAAATTATAAGCAGCGTTCAGGTTCATTTTCCATTTTTGAACGAACTTTTTGGTTATTAAAGACGCCGTATGCTTCGCCGCAAAATTGGGCGTGATCGCATAAGGGAAGTTCAGGTAATCCCTTTTGGTATCCAGGAAGGAATACGAGATCCAGTAATCAAAGTTTTGGATCGTTTTTTTATCCCGCCAGAAGAGTTCGATCCCTTTAGCATCCCCAAAACCGTTATTGCTGACAGCCGCTTCGGTAAAACCCGTCATCCCCGTTTTCACCAGCCCTTTGTATTTTTTGTAAAAAGCTTCCAGGCGAAGCGACTGCTGGTTCAGCACTTTCTGGTATTGCACGATATAATGAGTGGCCTTCATAAAATCCAGTGCGTTTGGTGAAGGAAGGTATTTTCTTTCCGGGTTCTGGTAAAAGATCCCGTAGGCAACGGAAGCCTGGCTGCCTTTGCCCAGTTTATAGGCCACGGAAGCACGGGGAGCTATATTAACCTTGTCCAGCAGCGAGGAATGCTCGAACCGGAGACCGGCCTTTACCGCCAGGTCGTTAGTGGCATACACATCCCCCTCCGCAAAGAGGGATGTAATATTTTCATCAAGACCTGATTTGTAACGCTGACCATCATACGCTGTATAGACAACCCTGTCCTTGCTGAAATTGTATTCCGCTCCAAACCGGAAAGCGCTCAGGCCCTTCAGCTTTTTCTCCAGGACGGTCTTGGCATTGAAATAATTTCCCCGGTTATCCAGTGCAAAATCCTTGAACTCCATACCGGACAGTGCGACATCTCTTTTATCATTGTCCTGCAGCGACGACCCGATCTCATCCTTATTATTGGAGTAGGAAGCTCCGATGCTGATCTTCCATCTTTTCGGAAGGTTTTCCCTCCACGACAGGTTATGGTAATGGTTCCTGTTGCTGATCGCAAAATTATCCAGGTAGCCCAGTGTATCGATACTGGGTACCGTAAAGGCCAGCCGGTTGCTGCTGAAGTAACCATAATATTTCAGCATACCTGTTTTGGAGGTCCTGACCCGGAAATTTCCATCCAGGTTATGATACACGGGAATTTTTGAGAAATCCTGGCGTTGTTTGATCAGGGCAAAGGCGAGACTAAGATCGGTGTAACCGTAATTGATACCCCAGGATGAGGTTTTCTTCCTGGAAAGCTGCTGGAAACCCGCATTCCCGCCGATGACCGTGATGCCAACACTGGCAGAGGATTGATCGGGGAGATCAATGGATTCCAGGATCAACGCTGAAGAAAGGGCTTGTCCGTACAAAGCGGAATAACCTCCGGTGCTGAACACGGTTCCTTTAAAAATGAAAGGAGAAAAGCGGCTGAACTGCGCGATATTGGGTACGCTGCTGTAAAAGAAATTATTGACCAGTGTGCCGTCAATAAAAGTCTTGGTTTCGGCGGCAGTGCCCCCGCGTACATAGAGACCTTCACTCTCCCCCACCTGTTGAGTGCCGGGTAATGTTTTCAGGGCACCGGTGATATCACCATTGGCACTCGCGGTGGTCACGATATCGATCGGATCCAGCACGGCCGCTGCCCGTTTCCGGTCACTGGCTTCAAATGAGCCGGCTGAGAGTACGACCGCGGTCAATTCGGTCACTTCCGGTTTTAGTGTCATGTCCACGGTTAGCGTTCCCGATTCCAGCTGAACGGGTTGTTCAACGGTCGTAAAACCGATGCTGGAGATCACCAGTAGTTGCTTCCCTTTTTCTGTTGTTTTGAAACTGTACCTGCCGCTTGAATCGGATGTGGCCCCGTCGTAACTGTCTTTGATGGCAATACTCACACCCGGAACGGGGTTGTTCTTATTATCCCGGATAACACCTTTGATCGTCACCTGGGCGGTTACCTGTAAAATCATTCCTGTTAAGAAAAATAGTACAGTGACCGATATCAATTGTTTCATAAAAAGATTGTTGGGGACACAAACATAAAGTAGTTTATATTATAAACCAAATCTGAACTAAATAAAAAGTCCCGGATTATCCGGGACTTCCTTGGCTTTATGGTTATAAGTTACTGTTTTACAATCTTTTGTTGAGAAGTTGCCCCTTCGCAGCTAACTCTTACAATATATATACCGGGAGCAAGTGTACTTATGTTCAGGGTTTCGGTTTGCCCGCTGTTCCCTGCCTGTGATCTCTTAACCGACTGACCGTTTACCGTGAACAGTTCGTATACAACCGGCTTATTCTGCCAGGCTGCCGGAATAGTCACACGCAGTTCACTGTTTACCGGGTTGGGGTAAGTGAGTATGGCGATCGAGTTATCTTTTGGCTTACCCATCCTGATGATCCGGGTTTCGGAGTAGGCAATTTTTTGATCCATATCTACCGAACGGAGCCTGTAATAAACCACCGGGGACGCAGTATTCAGAAGATCATCCGAGAAATAGTAATCTGTTTTATCCGTTGCATTACCATAGGCGAACACGATGCCGGCATCCTGGAAGTGGGTGCCATCCAGGCTTTTTTCAATTACAAAATGGCTGACATTGATCTCCGAAGCGGTGGTCCACTTCAGGTTTGCTTTGTTGTTGTTCAGTGTGGCTGTAAAAGAGGCAAGTTTAACAGGAAGGGTGTTCATCGGTGCGGCATATGTAAAATTCCTGAACCAGACAGAATACATCCTGTGCGGGTTATTGGCGGAGCCGGTGGTGGTGGCCCCAAACCGAATGGTAATGGTATTGGTGTTCAGGTAACGATGACTGGTCATGAGCTCTGTTGCCAGTGTATCAATACCCGGGTAATCCACTTCTGTACCGAGGAATTGCTGACCCGGTTGATTGAACTGGTTTAAGTTACCGGTCACCGAAGATATCGTTAATAACGAATTACTCTCTACCGTATAAGATGAGCTCCCGTAAAATGAATCCCACTCCCGCAGGGTGCTGTTATTTCCGTCAATATCCAGCCCGGTTACATACGCTTCAGATATGTTAGCCGCAGTTGTGGTATTCTTATTTACAAACATGATCTCAAACTCGGCCCACCAGGTAATTGCACTGTTAACACTACCGCTGCCGTAACGAATCCGGGGCTGGAAGGCTTTGCCGAATCCTTCATTACTGATATCAATGTTTGTAATGGAAACGGAAGCGGAAGAACGGCCGTTGATCTTCACGAGGGCATCCATGGTTGCGTTTACATCCGGGAAGCGGTAAACGGCACCGTTTTGTCCGGCCGTTCCCGAGAAAAGCGTACTGTTCTCGAATTTCAGTTCAGGTGCAGTTTGTGCCTGGGCCTGTGCCAGTACGCTGCAGACTGTAAAAGAGAACAGCAATACAAGTTTCTGGCAATTTTGCTTAGGACTTACAAATGTTTTCATCGTTTTCATGTTGGGTTGCGGGTAAATGAGATTGCTCGCTGAACGGAAACACGAAATCAATGAAAACCGACTTAAATCAGGTGAAACAGACCGGGAAGTATTTTCCCTTGTAGCGGGTAGTTTGTTTCATGGTCGGATTACGTTGCTTTCGTAGGATTCGTTCGATTCTGCAACAAACATAATACTTGGGTTTTTTACTTGCAAGTATTTTGAGGATTTTTTCTCGATGATTACCGTATTTTCTGTAGTATTATTACGATGTATATTGATAATCAACAATAATTAGCTCGCGAAATCGTAGATCTCCGTTAGCCGAACAGGATAATATACCAATTGCTAAGACTGATTTTATGAAAATTCCCGGGTATAAAAATTTTGCTGATCACCGTATCAGCACCCATGCCGCCCATTTGTAAGGTTCATTGCGGTACTTGTTCTTCATAATCGTTTGTGCATGATAGTAAGCATCGCTGATGGTTTGCCTGGCAAATAAATTTTTATAGAATTCCTGCATGAACTCCGCCGTCTCCGTATCCGGCACTTTCCAAAGACTCATCACCAGGTTCTCCACTCCGGCCATCTTAAAGGCCCTTTGCAAACCATACACCCCTTCGCTGCCCTGGATATCGCCAAGCCCGGTTTCACAGGCTGATAACACCGCCAGTTTGGTATTGGGGAGATACATATTGGAAACCTCGTAAGCCGTAAGGATACCGTCCTCCACACCAGGTATGGGTTTTCCTTTCCAGGCATTATTCGCACCGGCGAGGGCGAGACCGGAGCGTATCAGTGGGTTGTCGGACTGGCGGAAAACCGAAGCACCACCCAGTTTGTCTTCCTTTTTAGTATCCTTTGGGTCGGGGAAAAAGAACCCATGGGTGGCTATGTGCAATATCTCAGGTGAGTTCTTCCCCGAAAGTGATTTAAAAGCTTCCTCGGTAGCCTGTATACCCCTGAAAACTTCAGTCCGCATATTTTTGGACTTGACAAATCCCTGAATGGAGATTAACTCTTTCTCTGAGCCGGGCAAAAACCTGAACTCCGGCACAGCATCCCGTAATAAATCTTCCGGCAACGACCGTTTGGCAATATCATTCGGGTGACTTTTTTTTGCCGCAGCTGTTATTGTGGCCGAATCAGAATCATACAATACTGCCCCGAATACACTAACTCTGTCTGTTAACAAAACAGTGTAATCCACAGTATTCACCACAGAAGCCGTTGTATTTAGTTGTACTAATTTATATTTATCACTTAAAAATTGTCCTTTACCTGAAGCCAATCCTGAAAAGGCAATTTTATTCAGTGCTCCTTCCACAGAGAAGTAAACCGTATTAATACCGGCAAGTTTATTTTCTAAAGGTCTCCAGACAATATCGTAAAGGCTCGCTTCACGACCCGCAATATTCTTCTCAGAATAAATCAGGTTAATCTGGTGTTGGCCGGCACTTGTGCTTCTATACTTTAGCAAACTATCCAACTGGCGCCTCTCAAACAGCTTGACCAGCTCCGGTTCCGGCTTTTCCTTTCTCAATACCAGAGCATAGCAATAGGCACTATCCGTCCAGCGCAAACCCTGATAATAGGGGAACTCAATAAACTCGACAGCTGCCTCACCCGTCTTTAAGGATACTTTCAGATTTTTTAACAGTTTATCACCTTCCTGATATTTCCTGAAATCTGCCGATAAACGGGTCAATTCTTTCTCCAGCAATTCTGAAGCAGCTTCCAGTTCATTTGCATATTTATTCTTTTGAGCAACCGGTTTTGATTTCCAGTAAGCCAGTTGATTTCTTTTGCTGATCCACATTTCATACTTAGCAATCAGTGAAGTATCTCCGGAAGAATTAATAGATTGACGAAGATGTAAAGATGAATTAAGTACAGCCAACTTGTTTTCCAGCAACATCGCATAAGCGAAATTGGTCGAAGACGGAATATCCGCATCCGCAGTAAATGAAAAATACATATTCTTCAAACTCTCTCTGCTGCGAATATATAGCTCCTTTTCAGTTTCGCCGGTCGATGAAAATATTTCCTTGAGCTCTTTTCGCCATGCTGCAAAGGCATTTTCAAATGCAAGACTGGCCTCAGGCGTTTTATGTTGCAATACGTAGATCCTGCATAAATTATAATTGATATCGTTGCAAATCGGGTGATCTTCTCCCAGTTTTATTTTCATACGTTGAAGTGCTTCCCGTAATTCTTCTTCTGATTCTTTGTATTTAACCTGAGCCATTAGCAGCACCCCCAACACATTACAGGTCTTGAGGTAATCAACAATAGCAGTTTCATATAATCCAAAGACTCTTTTT
>JBGATE010000166.1:0-6612 GCA_044229375.1 Chitinophagaceae bacterium | reverse complement strand
AAAGTGTGTAATAATTCTTTCCCCTATGCTGGGTCATAATGATGTTATAATACATGGCTCCGATCCAGTTGTTGCGGCTGCGGACAGAATCTTCCGGCTTATCAGTGAATTCCGATACATCCCGCAGGGGAAGCAGTTTGAGGGATCCGTCCGCCGTCTTCATTTGAATGGCCCCCCGTTGCCGGTGATAATAATCATCATAAGAGATGGTCCAGGAGAAAATGCGGAAACTGGTATCCGGTGCATAAAGCTTGGAAATGCCCAGCAGTGAATCAAAGGGATAATAAAAGGAATTCTTTACCTGCAGTGCCCTGACAAGCGTTTTGGTGAAAATGCTGTCAGAAACCATCCTGTCTTCGGCCAGGCTATCCGTATTCAGGTAAAGTGAGTACTCCCTGAGTGTGTCCTCCTTTGCCCTTAGTTTTTTCAGGTCCGAAGCAGAAATCTTCTGACCGGAAGCTACCTGCTGAATCAGGGCCAGGAATACTATTAAGAGGATGTTTTTCAAGTCAGGATCCTTGTTTTAACTAACAAATTTACAGGCAT
Source organism: Chitinophagaceae bacterium (assembly GCA_044229375.1). Lineage (GTDB taxonomy): Bacteria > Bacteroidota > Bacteroidia > Chitinophagales > Chitinophagaceae > JJ008. The sequence goes on along the minus strand of JBGATE010000166.1, from coordinate 6,066 downwards.
TAAAGATGATGGCAAGGTCAAACTGGTTGCAATGCGAAGTTCTTCTAATCGGAGCATTGGAACGGGCTTCTAACGCTAAAAGACATGTAAAATTTTATGCCTTTTCACAAATGATTGGCAAATTCCGGGAGCGAATTGAACCGGAGGTCGATATCCGGGTGAGGGAAGGGTGTTTCCGGGTTGGTAGTGGCGGCAAATACGCTGTAAACTCCTGCATGACGGGCAAAAAGCATATCGCTGAGCTTATTGCCAATCATTATAGTTTTGGCAAGGTCGATCCCCGGAAACTCGTGTACAGCATGGAAAGCCATACCCGGGTTCGGTTTTCTGTCGGGATGCAACTTATCCGGACTTGTACAGTAGAATATCCCGTCCACCCGGCCACCGGCAGTTTCAATCGCCTGTTGCATCTGTTCGTGAATACTCCGAAGGGTGGGTTCTGACATCAGGCCCCTGCCAACACCCCGCTGGTTGCTGACGATGATGATCTTCCCGAATTTACCGGACAGCTTCTGAAAAGCCTCAGGAACGCCTTCATAGAACCGAAACTCTTCCCAATCCAGGATATAATCATCTTTTTTCTCGTAGTTGACAACGCCATCACGGTCAATCAGCAGGGTCCAGCTTTTATCGATCTCATCCAATCTGAGAGGAGGCCTGGCCAGCTCAACCTGCGCCCGTTTATAATCTTCCGGGATACCGATATCAATAAAATAAGTATCCTGGATAAGGCCGTAAATCCGCCGTTTGTCGTAAAATTTTTCCAGGTAATCCTTTTCAAAGGAAAATTTATCGGGGAACTCCTCGTCCAGGAATTTGGGCACCTGCAACAGGTACAAACCGGCATTGATATTCCCCGTTTCATAGAACTGTTTTTCCCTGAAACTTTTTACGAATTGCTCCCCGTTCAGTTCCACCACACCATAACGGTCAAATTTCTTCATGGGTTTCAGCAAGAGAGTGCACTCGGCCAAATTATGGTTGTGAAACCGGAATGCCTGGTGCAGGTCAGCCCTGAATAGTGTATCGCCATTGACCACAATAACATCCTTTTCGGTGGCCCTCCCGCATGCCAGCTGGATGGCGCCACCGGTGCCCAGCGGTTTTTCTTCAATGGAGCACTGATAATTAAGCGTTGAAAATTCTGCTGCCAGGTAATCCCGGATCTGTTCGTACAAATGACCCAGTGAAAAGATAAATTTTTCGACGCCCTGGCTCCGGAGAAAATTGATCACATGAAAAAGAAATGGACGACCAGCCACAGGAGCCATGCATTTGGAAACATCCGGTACCGTTTCCCGGAGACGGGTACCCAGCCCTCCGGCCAATATGATCGCTTCTTTGATCAATGGATAAGATGTTTATGCGAAATATTTTTCTTCCACCAGCTGGCAGATGATATGACCGATCATGATATGACTTTCCTGGATCCGGGGAGTATCGCCGGAGGGTACATTCAGCAGGTGATCAGAAATGGCTTTCATTTTACCCCCGCTGTCACCGGTGAAAGCCACCGTTACCATTCCTTTTTCCTTTGCCACATCAAAGGCACGGATAATATTGCCGGAGTTTCCAGAAGTGGAAAGACCGATAAGCACATCACCCTTTTGACCGATGCCATCGATCATCCGTGCATACACCACTTCATATCCATAATCATTCGCGACGGCTGTGAGGTAGGAGGTATTGCAGTGGAGCGCCTCCGCGGGGAGGGCTTTCCGGTCGGTGTAAAACCTGCCCGAAAATTCTGCCGCAAGGTGCTGTGCATCTGCCGCGCTTCCGCCGTTGCCGCAGAAATAGACCCGGTTCCCGTTTTTAAAGGCAGTGGTGACCACGTCAACCACTTTGGCAATAGTAGCCACCAGCGTTTCGTTTTCCAATACCTTTTGTTTGGTATCAACGGAAGCCCGGATGATATTTCTGATCTTGTCATTCATAACGTTCAAATCATTTTTCTAAACGGTCCAGGTCTTCAGCCCGTGCTCTACGAACTGGTAATTCCTGCTTTTCCCTCCAAAGTTCTCCAAACTTTTGATCACTTTATATTTTGTATTGACGGGGCAATAAAAGATCATGAAACCGCCACCTCCAGCGCCGGAGATCTTTCCACCGGTGGCCCCCGCCTTTTTGGCCGTTTCATAAATTTCTTCCAGTAAAGGATTGCTGATCCCTTCCGCCATTTTTCTTTTTTGCTGAAAACCGAAATCAAGGATCTCGCCGATCTCATTCAGTCTTCCTTTCAGCAGCGCTTCTTTCATCCGGAGGGCCTGCTGTTTTAACTGGTGCATGGCCTCGATCGGGCTTTCCTGCTTCTCGGTCACATTCCGGCTTTGCTTCTTAATGATCTCTGCGGATTCGCGGCTGGTGGAAGTATAATAAAGCAAAAGGTTGTTTTCCAGCTCGAACAGGTGCTGTTGTTTAACCCGCAGCGGATTCACAATCACCTTATCATCCGCGTAAAACTCCATGAAATTCACGCCGCCAAAAGTAGCGGCATACTGGTCCTGCCTTCCGCCTGCCAGGTTCAGATCCTTTCGTTCAATCTCATAAGCATAATGTGCCATATCGTATTCCCCCAATGGCAACCGGAGCAATTCGGCAAAGGCCCCGATGATAGCGACAACCAGGGTGGAAGAAGTTCCCAGCCCGGAACCCGCAGGAGCATCCACATAAGTGGAGAGCCGGAAACCCTGTTCCCTGATGCCATAGTCTTTTTGAATCCGGTTGTACACTCCCTTTAAAAGGTCCAGTTTCCCATTCACGGGTAATTCGGGTAACCATTCAAATTGCTGTTCCTCATTCCGGTCGATCGCTTCCAGGATGATCTTTTTTTCATCGATCATTTCAAGGGTCGCATTGGCATAAAGAGAAAGTGTTGCGTTGAGGATCGCACCTCCGTACAGGTCGCAATACGGACTGACATCGGTGCCGCCGCCGGCGAGGCCAATTCGTAAAGGGGCTTTACTTCTGTATATCATCGGCTAACTGTGAAATAGCACTGACCATGGCGGCCCAGCTATATTTTTGTTTTTCATTACGAAGATGCGGAATAAAACAATCTTCACCTAATTGGTAGAAACGGGCAATGCCATTCGAAATCGCTTCGGGATCGGGCTCAACAACAAGGCCTGCTTTTTCATGCGGCACCAGCGAAGGCAGACCACCCACGTTGGTGACCAGCATCGGTTTCTCAAAATGATAGGCGAGGGGAGTAACCCCGCTTTGCGTAGCATCCCGGTAGGGTTGGATCACCGCGTCCGCGGAACAGAGATAATATTTCACCTCGCTATCGGGAATGAATTGGGTACGTAGGATCAGCCAATCACGGATGCCCCGTTTTTCGATCTGGTCAAGGTAGGGTTTTTCATCTTCGTAGAATTCGCCGGCGATGAGGAGTTTGAGGTTGAGGGAAGGGGAATCACGTTTAAGAATGGAAATGGCATCCAGTAAAAGATCCAGTCCTTTGTATTTACGGATGAATCCAAAAAATAAAATGATCCGTTCTTTTTCCGGGAGCCCCAGGTGCCTTCTTGCTTCGTCTTTCGGGATGATCGGACCAAAATTATCATATAGCGGATGGGGGACCCGTTTCGCCGGTTTTTCTGGTTCAAATGTCCGCAGATCGTTCATTACCTTTTCGCTCATGGTGATGAACGCGTCACAGCTTTTTAAAAAATAACGGGTGAAGGGTCTGTCGCCAAACCGTTTTTCATGTGGGATCACATTATCGGCAATACAGATTACCCTTGTTTGCCTGTTCTTTTGAACTTTTCGCAGGATCGTACCTAATGCGGGGCCCATAAACGGAAGCCAGAAACGAACCACAAGGATATCCGGTCTCTCTTTCTTCAGGCGGTTCCCGATCCTGATCCAGTTGAACGGGTTGACCGAATTGATCACCGTATGAATCCTGATCCCTTCCGGTGCCGGTTCATCCGAATACTGAGTTTTACCGGGGAACAAAAAGGAAGGGTATTGCAGCGAGAACGAATAAATGGAACAGTCATGCCCTAAATCGGTAAATTCCCTTGCCAGGCGCTGGTTGAATGTTGCCAGGCCTCCCCGCAGAGGGTGGGCGGGTCCTATGATGACAATTTTTGCCATTATAACCCGGTTTTCTTTTCAACGAGATAGTTATTCCGGGAAGAAGAATTACGGGAGATGAGTTCGCCTAAAAAGCCGGCAAGGAATAATTGCATGCCGATCACCAGCGATGTGAGTGCCATGAAAAACCCGGGACGGTTGGTCAGGGAAAAATCAGGGAACATGAATTTCATAACGATCAGGTAGATGGAGATACCAAGACCCACCAGGAAGAACAGGGTTCCCCATAATCCGAAAAAGTGCATGGGTCTTTTGGAGAATTTACCTACAAACGTAATGGAAAGCAGGTCAAGGAACCCGTTGACAAACCGTCTCCAGCCGAATTTCGATTTTCCGTATTTCCGGGGGCGGTGTTCCACCACTTTTTCACCGATCTTTTTAAAACCTGCCCATTTGGCCAGTACGGGAATATACCGGTGCATTTCACCATATACTTCAATGCCCTTGACCGTCCGGTTCCTGTAAGCTTTCAGCCCGCAATTGAAATCATGAAGTTTGATACCCGATACCCCTCGTGTGACGGCATTAAAGAATTTGGAAGGGATGTTCTTGCTGAGTTTTTTATCGTATCGTTTTTTCTTCCATCCGCTGACCATATCGTATCCTTCATCGATGATCATCCGCCGGAGTTCGGGGATCTCATCCGGGCTATCCTGGAGATCTGCATCCATAGTGATCACCACTTCCCCGGCCGCGGCGCGGAAGCCTTCATTCAGACCGGCGGATTTACCATAATTGCGCTGGAATTTTATGCCTTTGATATGGGGGTTTCCTGAACGGAGCGTTTCGATCACATTCCATGAATCATCACTGCTGCCATCATCTACAAAGATGACCTCGTAGCTGAATTGGTTCTCCTGCATGACCTTTTCGATCCATGCCGTGAGTTCGGGCAGAGATTCGGCTTCGTCGATAAGCGGTATGACTAAGGACAGGTCGAGGTTCATGGTCTCCGGTTTAAAAGGGCCGATAGCGCGGCGGTTAATCCGGCGCCAATGATCAAATATCCGAAAATTGCCCCTGAAACGAGTTTCAGGGTATATTGTTTTTTAAAGGTGGACACGGCCGAATCAATTTCAGTTGGCATCATCTTGTTTCCTTCCGCCAGGTTTTTTTGCTAGGCCGCGGCCGTTTCTCCCGCAAACTCCGGGTGCATGTAATTAAAGATCCCGTAAAAAAGTGCCATACAGAGGGTAACCACGACAAAGCATTTAAACCCCTGGCTGAAAAGGTCCATGAATTTCCCTGTGAAGGAATCCGTTCTCCGGTAAACGAGCAGGGTCCATACGATTCCAGCTCCATAGATCCCGTATACCAGGTATTGCAGGCGGCTGCCGGAATCACGGCTTGTTGAAAAAACGATAAGGAATACCGCGATCATCAGCGCACCTGTAATGAGTCCTTTCAGGGCAGGAGAAATTCGTATTGGCATTACCGTTATTTAATTTAAAGTGACTGTAGTTCCATTAACGGTCCCGATGACCCTGCCCGTCAATTCGCGGCCAGTATAGGCGGAGTTCGCTGATTTGGATCGGATATCCTTACTGCTGACTACCCATTTTTTCGAGGGATCAAATAAGCTCAGGGATGCTGCCGCACCTTCCTGTATGGTCATTGGTTCCAATTTAAACAGCCTGCGGGGACTGATGGCAAAAAGCCGGACCAGGGTCTCCATGTCAAGTGAAGGTATTGCGGTCCGGACAACGCCAAAGGCGGTTTCCAGGCCGATCATACCGTATTTAGCGTATTCAAATTCACTCACTTTGCTGTCTGTTTCATGGGGTAAGTGGTGAGTGGCAATGCAATCCACGGTTCCGTTGATTATAGCTTTTTGGAGTGCCGCTCTGTCATCTTTGCTGCGGAGGGGTGGATTCACTTTCAGGTTGGTATCATAGCTGGCCAGGTCCTCATCGCTAAAGTATAGATGATAAGGGGTGACGGAACAACTTACCGCAATACCTC
>JBGATE010000165.1:0-6620 GCA_044229375.1 Chitinophagaceae bacterium | reverse complement strand
AAGTGCCTATTCATTTCAAATCGATTTGATCACGGTCCCGCCCCGGCGGGATCATTAAAACCCAAAAAAGATGAGCTTTAATGCAACACAACTGATCCACAGTATCCCGGTCGATCCCCTGACAGGTGCGGTCTCCGTTCCCATTTACCAGACCTCCACCTTTGTTCAGGAAGCACCCGGTGTCAACAAAGGTTATGACTATGCCCGAACCGGCAATCCCACCCGGGCCGTGCTGGAGGACATCATTGCCAAACTGGAAAATGGTGCCACAGGGATCGCATTCAGCAGCGGTCTCTCCGCAATCGATGCGGTCATCAAGCTCCTGAAGACCGGTGATGAGATCCTTGCAGTCGATGACATCTACGGGGGAGCTTTCCGGTTATTTACGCACGTGTATGAGAAATTCGGTATCAAAGTGAACTACACCGATACCACGAATATTGAAAATGTTTTTAACGCGGTTACACCCGACACCAAGCTCATCTGGATCGAAACACCTACGAACCCGACCCTGAAGGTATCGGATATTGAAGCCATTGCCCGTATCGCGAAGGCCAACCGCTGTTTACTTTGCGTGGATAACACGTTTGCTTCACCCGCCTTACAGCAGCCTCTCTCACTGGGAGCTGATATTGCCGTGCATTCCGCCACCAAGTACCTTGGCGGTCACAGCGACCTGATCGCGGGGCTTGTGGTGACAAGGGGAAAAGAACTGGGTGATAAAATAAAATTCATCCAGAATGCCAGCGGCGCCATCCTTGCCCCCTTCGACAGTTGGCTGGTCATCCGTGGTATCGAGACCCTTCACCTGCGTGTAAGAGTGCATTGCGCCAACGCGCAGGCTATCGCGGAGTTCCTGGAAACGCATCCCGCAGTTGACAAAGTCTATTACCCGGGATTAAAAACACATCCGAACCATGCTACAGCGGCCAGACAGGTGAAGGGGTTTGGCGGCATCGTGTCCTTTTCATTCAAAGACGATACGGAAAAAACGGCAACGACTTTTGTCAGCTCCACCCGTTATTTCAAACTGGCAGAAAGCCTGGGTGGTGTAAAGAGCCTGCTTTGTCACCCGGCGCAGATGACGCATAAGTCCATTCCGGCTGAAAAAAGAAGAAGCGCGGGTGTTGCCGACAGCCTGGTACGCCTTTCAGTGGGTTTGGAAGACGCGGCCGATCTCGTGAACGATCTCCGGGAGGCTTTTGAAAAAACCATCCTGATCACGAATAAAAAAACAGCCATAGCCTGATGGAAACACATAAAAAACTGACGATCGGCCTTTTTGGATTCGGCGTGGTGGGAGAAGGCCTGTACCGCGTACTGGAGAGAACCCCATCCTTGAATGCCGGCATCAAAAAGATATGCATACGGGATTACAGCAAGAAACGAAATGCCCCTGCCCTGCTTTTCACCACGGACCGCAATGAACTGCTGGACGACAAGGATATCAATGTGATCGTAGAAGTGATCGATGACCCCGATGCCGCCTTTAGGATCGTTTCTGCCGCAATGCAAAACGGGAAAGACGTTGTCAGCGCCAGTAAAAAAATGATCGCGGCGCATTTGCCGGAACTGCTGGCCCTGCAGCGGCAAACAGGAAGGTCTTTTTTATATGAATCCGCCGCCTGCGCCTCGATACCCGTGATCCGAAACCTGGAGGAATACTATGACAACGACCTGCTGCATTCCATACGGGCCATTGTGAACGGCTCTACAAATTTCATATTGACGAAGATCTTTGAAGACGGGCTTGACATCCGCGAAGCCTTATTGCTCGCCCAGCAATCCGGTTTTGCGGAAAGCAACCCGGCACTTGACCTGGAAGGGTATGACGCGGTGAACAAATGGGCCTTTCTGCTAACGCACGCGTATGGCATAATCGAAGAACCCGGAAATATCCTGTTCAATGGCATCCAGGACATTCATGCCGCTGACGCGCAGGTGGCCGGCGCGAAAAAACAGGAAATAAAACTGGTGGCAGAGGCGCAAAAATTAAAGAATGGCAAAGTGGCAGCGTTTGTACTGCCGCAGTTTGTAAACACGGGCGATCCTCTTTCATTTGTAAAAAATGAATACAATGGAGTGGTGATCGAAAGCGGTTTCGCCGACAAACAATTCTTCTACGGTAAGGGTGCCGGGAGCTTTCCCACCGCCTCAGCGGTATTGAGTGATATATCTGCCCTCCGTTACGGATACAAATACGAATACAAGAAACTGTATCACCACCTGCCCCATGAGCTGACCGATGACTTCTACTTAAAAGTATATGTAAGTTTTAATGACATTTCATCGATCCCGCGGGAACGGTTTGAATGGATCGAAGAATGGCATGCAAAAGAGGACCGCAAGTACCTGGCCGGGGTGATCTCTTTCAGGGAGTTGAAGCGGAATGAGTGGTGGAAGCAAAACGGGACATCGCTGATCCTGCTGCCCGATCCGGTTACGGAAGACACCGCAACAAGGAAACTGAAGAAAAGAAGTTTGGAACTTGCGGGGATACTTTAAGATGAGGGAGGGATTACGGATATGCCTCGATGAATTCTGAATGATCGATATTCAACAATCAATACTCAATTTTCAATGAGGTGGACTCCACTTAACCGAGATTTTACAATGTAGGACAGGATTACCCGCATTCATCCATTTTGTTGACTAACTGATTCATTCAAACCACTTCCGTTTCACATGATCAGTAGTTACTTTTTTCGGTCGGGCCTGCCCGACGTAGCCCGGTCACAAATGAATCTATAGCAAAAAAATGCCCGCCTTCGTACCGACTCTCGTCGGAACTTCGGCGGGCGAAGTCGGGAGGACAGGATTCGAACCTGCGACCCCGTGGTCCCAAACCACGTATTCTACCGGGCTGAACTACCTCCCGCACTGTCCTTCATCACTTTAGAGAGAATGGAAACCATCCTTTCTTAATCGGGGGGCAAATATACAGCCTAATGACCGAACAGCCGCTTCTTTTCAGAGAAAGGGTAATTCTTTTACAAACAAATATCCCGTATAAACCAGCGTAGTATGCAGTAAATGTTCCTTTGAAAAGCACTTTTCCCGGTCATCCTTCATGCGTTTATGACTTCGCCCCAGTTCCTATCTTTGCCCCATGCTTAGTATTTCACAACGTGGCAAAAAAATGCCCCCCTCTCCGATCCGGAAACTGGTACCCTTTGCCGAGGCTGCCAAGAAGAAAGGCGTTAACGTATATCACCTGAATATCGGGCAACCCGATATCGAAACGCCCCCGGCCATCCTGGATGCCGTACGGCACGCAGATATCAAAGTGCTTGAATACAGCCACAGCGCCGGCAATGAAAGTTACCGCCGCAAACTGGTCCAGTATTACAAATCTGTCGGAATCACTGTTACCCACGAACAGATCCTGATCACCACCGGAGGCAGTGAAGCGATCATGTTTGGCTTCTTTACCTGTCTCAACCCGGGTGATGAAGTGATCATACCCGAACCTTTTTATGCCAATTATAACGGTTTTGCCTGCGCAGCGGGGGTGAACGTGATACCCATCACTTCGCATATCGAAAATGGTTTTGCACTACCCCCGATCGCCGAATTTGAGAAAGTGATCACCAGCAAAACAAAAGCGATCATCATCTGCAGTCCCAACAATCCCACCGGCTACCTGTACAGCCGGGAAGAGATGGAAGCACTGAAAAAAATATGTATCCAATATGATCTTTACCTTTTTAGTGATGAAGCCTACCGCGAATTTTGTTATGATGGCGAATACGTAAGCGCCATGCACCTGGACGGACTGGAAAAGCATGTGGTACTGATGGACACCATCTCCAAAAGATACAGCGCCTGCGGTGCAAGGCTTGGGGCCTTCGTCACCAAAAACAAGGACGTATATGACGCCGCCATGAAATTCGCACAGGCGAGACTGAGTCCTCCGGGTCTGGCACAGATCATGGGTGAAGCGGCCGTTGACCTGCCCGCTTCTTATTTCGACGCTCCTAAAGCCGAATACCTGAAAAGGAGAAACCTGCTGGTCAGCCGGCTGAATGCAATGCCCGGTGTGTTTTGCCCCAACCCCGGCGGCGCTTTTTATGCCATCGCCCGGCTCCCGATCGATGATTGTGATAAATTCTGCCAGTGGCTGCTGGAGGATTTCTCCTTTAATAACCGGACCGTAATGCTGGCCCCCGCCACCGGTTTCTACGGCAACCCCGGCCAGGGGAAGAATGAAGTGCGGCTTGCCTATGTGCTGAACACCGGTGATCTTGACGCGGCGATGGATTGCCTGGAAAAAGCGCTGGAGCAGTATCCGGGTAAAGTAGTACCTGTTACAGCCAGCACTGAAATGGTAAAATAGTGTTCGCGGCCATACCAATCGTATTTTTTACCGTTGAGCCGGGAGAGCCGATTACGCGGATAGAACGGCCGGCCGGTCTTTAGTTTCCCTGCTGCAATGAAAAGTGTTCCTTAATTTTTTATTCCACCTAAACCGTGGCGTTTTTTTTATCTTTAAAGAAGGCAAACTTTTCCTTCATGAAAAAAATGTTTTTCCTCCCGTTATTCATCGTAACCATCCATTCCCTGCAGGCACAAAGTACGAACGAATACGCCCAGGTACTCAGCCGCTTTGAACAATGGAAGACGGCACAGTACAACACCGGCAAATATGCCAGGCCTGCCAATTGCAAAACGGAGATCGTTATGAAGGACGGATACAAGGGACCGGTGGCAGGAATACCAACTGACATGGCAGTATTTTATTCGGATATGAACAACGACGGAAAACTGGACGGGCTGATCACTTTCAACCCCATCCAATGCGATGGAGGGAATGCCCTGATGAATGCGCAGGCAAGGGTGCTGGTGGTATCCAAGGGCGCCACCTGGGTCACGGATGATAAATACATCGAAAACATAGAGGCCAAAAAAGACGGATGGTTAATCGTAACGGGTGTTTCCGGCGGAACAATTTCCGGGACATACTATGCCTATGGCGCTGACGATCCCCGCTGTTGTCCCAGCATTAAAAAGCCATTTACGATCGATTACAAAACAAAGAAACTGGTGATTGAAAGCGATTGAGCTCCTTCGCATTTCAGGAACGGATCCTTTTCGCTTTCCCGTCAAATAGCGGGGTGATAAATTCTTTATCCAGTTTTGAAAAAGGAACCGGTGCGGCGGGTTCATCCCCGAATTCGTTCAGTATGAATCGCCACCAGCCGACGTTTTTCCATTTACCCAGTTTATATCCCACCTGTTCATAGGTAGCAAAGTAACGGAACCCGCATTTCTCATGAAAAGCCACACTTCTGTCGTTTGGCAGGTTGATCACGGCGTACACATTCCGGAAACCCTGAGTTTTTAATATCTCAAACAAAGATTCGTATAAGGCCCTTGCCACTCCGGCCCTTACGGATTCTTCCTGAACATAAACCGAGCACTCAACACTCCATTGGTAGGCCACCCGCTCCCGGTAACGGGAAGCATAAGCGTAGCCAATAATTTTGCCATCCGCTTCGCAAACCAGCCAGGGCCAGTTTTGAAGATAGGTTTCGATCCTTTCCGCAAAAGCATCAACGGAAGGCACATCCGTTTCAAAAGTGATGGAGGTATTTTCGATATAGGGGGCGTAAATGGCAAGAATACCAGCAGCATCGGAAGGTGTAGCAAGGCGTATCCGGGTCATAATAAAAAAGCCCACAGAGTGGGCTGGATTTGTACCGGAGAGCAGACTTGAACTGCCGACCTTCGGGTTATGAATCCGATGCTACCGATCTAATCCTTTTATAATATCCTGATTGTTAATGAACTTCAGTTAACTGTCTGCACGAATTTACCTCTTTAAAATGGATTTTGTTAACTGATTTGTTAACCTAGAATAGTGATATATTAGGATTGTTAGCAAAAATAATTCCATTAAAAATGCCTCCCAAAGCGATAGGCCTATTTAACCTTGAGCTCTTCTCCTAGCTTCCAATACTCCTCTAGCTTGCCAGGAGCTGGATAAGCTGCCCACAGATGATAACAATATTCGTCAAAATCAAAATTAATATTACAGTGTTTCTGTAGAAAAGGATGATCTTCCTTTTTTAGGACTAAGCCTGCTATTTCTAAATAAAATGCAATTCGATCCTCAGGTTCCGGGCCCGTTTCCTTAAAGCTCAAAGCTTTCTCCAATTCTTTAGGGGGCAAATAATCCATTCGATATTTTCTAAGAATTTGATCGTTTTGTTCTACTATTATATGAATTCTAGGGGCATAGCAAAGGGGATCATAATCCTTGATGATACGATCCTCTTCGAGAAGTTTATTTATTTCACGGACAAACTGAAATTTGCTCTTGATTCCAGATTTAAGGAACAAATCCTCTCTACTTATTCCCAAGTTTTCAATCAACAACTCGATTAAAGGATTATAGTAAGGGTTTGTTGGCCTATTTATCATCTCCATATACTATTCTGTTTGCTAAAAATAATGATATGATCATAGAAATAATCCATCCATACCTCAGTATTGCTGGCCACTGAGATGCTCCTTTAAAACCACCAATCAACCAAAATGGAATAAAACAAATAAGTATAAATATTGCAGACAAGAAAATAAATCCCCAAAGGCGGCTATTGTGGCTATCCATATTATTT
>JBGATE010000164.1:0-6625 GCA_044229375.1 Chitinophagaceae bacterium | reverse complement strand
GATTCCTCGTAACCCCATTATAAGAATGCTCCCCTTTTAATTTTCTTTTTTTAATTTATTTGGATCCCGCCTACGCTTTTGCTTCGGCGGACAAGCTTGGTTCTTCGGTTCTTGGAGCTTTTCCTTCGGCTGGCAAGAAGGCCTCCCTAAATCCCCCCAAAGGGGGGACTTCAGGTCGTTTAATGTTTAATAATCTTGTTTGATTCCTCGTAACCCCATTATAAGAATGCTCCCCTTTTAATTTTCTTTTTTTAATTTATTTGGATCCCGCCTACGCTATTGCTTCGGTGGGCAAGCTTGGATCTTCGGTTCTTGGAGTTTTGTTCTCAGTAATCAATAACCTGCTCCTCAATCATCTCCGGTATCTCCCTCCACTCGTACTGCTGGTTGCGGAGCTGCGGTTCGAAACCGGCTTCACGAATCGCATCCTGTATCGTCCGGTAAGTGAACCGGTGCGGCGCCCCGGCGGCGCTTACCACGTTCTCTTCGATCATGATCGAACCAAAATCGTTGGCGCCGGCATGCAGGCAAACAGAAGCAACCTGTTTGCCGACGGTGAGCCAGCTCGCCTGTATGTTTTTTATGTTTGGCAGCATGATGCGGCTGAGCGCGATCATGCGGATGTATTCTTCCGGGGTTGTCAGGTTGTGTACGCCGCGGATCTTTGCCAGCAGGGTGTCCACATCCTGGAATGTCCAGGGAATAAAGGCAAGGAACCCTTTCGCATGTTCCGGTTTCCGGCTTTGCACATCGCGGATCTTCACCAGGTGTTCAAAACGTTCTTCAATGGATTCCACATGACCAAACATCATCGTGGCCGAAGTGGTGATATCCAGTTTGTGCGCCTCGTGCATGATATCGAGCCATTCCTGCGCACCGCATTTGCCTTTGGAGATCAGGCGGCGGACACGATCCACCAGTATTTCCGCGCCGGCGCCCGGTAATGAATCCATACCGGCCTCCTTCAAGGCCTTCAGCACTTCGTGATGGGTGAATTTTTCACCGTTGGGACCGCGGGAGATCTTAGTGATATGGGCCACTTCGGGCGGTCCGAGTGCATGGAGTTTTATTTGGGGATATTCCGCCTTGATCGCCCTGAACGTATGCACATAAAATTCCAGGCCAAGCTCAGGGTGGTGACCGCCTTGCAGCAACAACTGGTCGCCGCCGTATTTCAACGTCTCTTCGATCTTTTGCCGGTAGGCGGGCATATCCGTGATATAGGCTTCGGCATGACCCGGTATGCGGTAGAAATTACAAAACTTGCAGTTGGCGATACAGACATTCGTGGTGTTCACGTTACGGTCGATCTGCCAGGTAACCTTGCCGTGGGGCACCTGTTTTTTCCTGAGCTCATCCGCGATGAACATCAGGTCGGCCAGGGGGGCGTTCTGATACAGGAAAACACCCTCTTCCACGGTCAGAAAGCCCAACGCGGCGGCTTTTTCATATAACGCTTCCAGCTGCATGGCGCAAAGGTACGGGCATATCAGAAAAGGGCTAAACGGGATTAAAGGTTTTAAAAGCTGTGAAATAATTATGTAAACGGAAAGCCCGTTTGCATCACTTTATTGTAAATAACTGTCATATGTAAAGAAAATGCCCGCCGGCCGGCCCGGCGCCGCACACCCAATCTACGGCATGAAAAAGATCCTTTACACGCTTGCCTTTTTTATCCTGAGCCTGAATGGCGGCAGCGCCATCGGACAGGAGGAGTTTATTGAACCGCCCTCCAGGCCGCTTACTACCATTTCCTTTATCCAGTTAACGGGAGGTATCATCATCATCCAGGCCCACCTGGATAATTATCCCGATACGCTGAATTTTATTTTGGATACGGGCAGCAGCGGTATTTCGCTCGATTCCACAACAGCGGATTTCCTGAAACTTCAACCCACCCCTTCCAATCGTGAGATACGGGGTATTGCCGGCATCCGGAAAGTGAGTTTTTTGTATAACCGCAGCCTGCATTTCAAAGGGCTTACGGTGGACAGTCTTAATTTTCATATCAATGATTACAGTATCCTTACGGCCGTATATGGCGAGCGGATCGACGGTATAATCGGGTATGCCATCCTGAGCCGCTATATCGTAAAACTCGATTATGATGATATGAAACTTACTTTCTGTACACAGGGAACCATCCGCTACCCCCGCGGTGGCTACCTGCTCAAGCCTTATTTTGCCCAGCTGGTGAGCCAGCCCATGCGGGTTCGGGATGCGAAAACGATTTCAACCCGTTTTTTATTTGACATCGGCGCAGGTTTATGCATGCTGTTTTCCAGGGATTTTGCTGAGGACAGCAATTTTCTCGATAAGAAACGGAAACGTTACCCCAAGATCGGGGAAGGACTGGGCGGCAAGATCGATATGGAACTCACGGTCATCAAAGAGGTCAAGATCGGCCCTTACCGGTTCAGGAATGTACCTTCCTTTGTCTTCAATGATGAGTTCAATGTTACTTCCTATCCCCAGATGGGAGGATTGCTGGGCAATGACATCATGCGGCGTTTCAATGTGATCCTGAACTATGCCAGGGGAGATATTTATATTACGCCCAACTCCCATTTCAGCGAGCTGTTTGACTATTCCTATTCCGGGGCGGAGTTGTACCTGGTAAACGAAAAGATCATCATTGGCGACGTTGCCAAAGATTCGCCCGCCGACCTGGCCGGTTTAAAGGTGGGTGATGAAGTGCTGGCGGTCAATAAAAGTTTTAACCAGAACCTGAACCAGTATAAGATCGCCCTGCAAACCCCCAATGAAAAAGTAAAGCTCATCCTGCGGCGGGACGACAGGATATTTGAGCTGATGTTAAAAGTGAAAAGCATCCTTTAACCGGCAATCCGGCACTTCCAATTACCACATTTTCAATACTTTTACAGTTAATTCCCTTTCGGGAACCGGACCCGAACCAATATTTCCAGGCCCTGTTATACTATATATGATACAATTTGAAAAATTCAGACTAGCCAATGGTCTCCGGGTGATCGTTCACCAGGACCTGAGCACGCCGATGGCGGTGGTGAACATTATGTACGATGTGGGCGCGAGGGATGAAGATCCCGAAAAGACCGGTTTCGCGCATTTGTTTGAACACCTCATGTTCGGCGGATCGGTGAATATTCCGAACTACGACGAACCGCTGCAGATGGCCGGGGGTGAGAACAATGCCTATACCACCAACGACCTTACCAATTATTATATACAGCTGCCCGCCGAAAATCTTGAAACCGCTTTCTGGCTGGAGAGCGACCGGATGCTATCGCTGGCCTTTAGCAAGAAGAGCCTGGATGTGCAGCGAAAAGTGGTTTGCGAGGAGTTCAAGGAACATTATCTCACCAAACCCTATGGTGATGTCTGGCATAAGATGCGCGAACTCGCCTATAAAAAACACCCGTATCGCTGGATGACGATCGGGAAGGAGTTGTCGCATATTGAAAATGCGGAACTGGATGATGTAAAGAATTTCTTCTTTAAATATTACCGGCCCGTGAATGCCGTGCTCGTGGTGGCGGGGAATGTGACCGTAGAAAAAGTAAGGGCGCTGGCGGAAAAATGGTTTGGAGACATTTCATCGGGTGAGCAGTACAAAAGAAACCTGCCGCAGGAACCGGAGCAAACAGAAGAAAGAAGGCTGGAAATAAAAGCCAATGTTCCCCTCGATGCCTTGTATAAATGCTGGCATATGCCCGGGCGCCTCGACCGCAGGTATTATATCACCGACCTGCTGACCGATATCCTCAGCGGCGGCGGTTCTTCCCGGCTGTACCAGTCGCTGGTGAAGGAGAAAAAGATTTTCAGCAATATCGAGTGCCATCATTTCGGCAGCACCGATGCAGGGCTGGTGGTGGTGGAAGGAAAACTGGTGAAGGGGATCCACATGGAGGAGGCCGAGAAAGCGGTGGATGAAGAACTTGAAAAAATGAAGAACGAACTGGTGAGCGAGACCGAACTGCAGAAGGTGAAGAACAAAACGGAAAGCATGATCGCTTTTGAGGACATGAGCGTGATGAGCCGGGCCAACAGCCTTGCCTATTACGAGCTGCTGGGCGACGCCTCCTGGATGAATTTTGAACTGGAGAAATACGCGTCCGTGACCACGGAGGACATCCTGCAGGAGAGCAGGGCCCTGTTCCGCAACAGCAATTGCAATACGATCCATTATTTATCCGACAATTAATCAACCGAATAAAGGAAGCAACAAGATGCCAGACAGGAAACAGGCCCCCGGGATCGTGGATGCGGTCAATTTCGACCTGAAGCTGAAGCCGGCCGAACGCTACACGCTGGACAACGGGGTGGAAGTGTATGCCGTAAACGCGGGGGCGGAGGAAGTCCTGTCTTTCGAATGGATCTTCTACGCCGGCAACTGGTTTGAGGAGAAGAACCTGGTAGCGGCCACCAGCAATTTTTTGCTGCGCAACGGCACTTCCTCCCGGACAGCTTTCCAGATCAATGAGCATTTTGAGTACTACGGTTCTTACCTGAACCGTGCCTGTTATAATGAAACCTCCTCCATCACCCTTCATTGCCTCGCGAAACACAGCGGCGAGTTGTTGCCCGTGGTGCGGGAGCTGATCACGGATTCGGTGATGCCGCAGGACGAGCTCGCTATTTACAAGCAGAACATGCAGCAGCGGCTGAAAGTGAACCTGAAAAAAAGTGATTTCGTCGCCGGCCGCCTGATCGACGCCTATTTATACGGGGATCAGCACCCCTATGGGAAATACAGTCGCCCCGAAGACTTTGATGCCCTGAACCGGGAGGAACTGCTGCGGTTCTACGAAAAATATTACCGCCAGGGAAAATGGATCCTCTTTGTGGCCGGTAAGCTGCCGCCCGACCTTGGGGTATTGCTCAACCGGTATTTCGGCGACCTGCCCAACCGCCCGCAGTCCATTGAGCCGATCATCGCGCAACCCGCCACCGAAAAGAAAGCCAGGATCAGCAACGACCCCGAGGGCGTGCAGGGTTCTATCCGCATCGCCCGTCATTTCCCCAACCGCCATCACCCGGATTTTATAAAGGCCATGGTGCTGAACACCCTGTTTGGCGGCTTTTTCGGTTCCCGGCTGATGAGCAATATCCGGGAAGACAAGGGTTATACCTATGGCATCCACAGTTTCCTGCAAAACCATATCCACGATACGGCCTGGATGGTGAGTACGGAAGCCGGCAAAGATGTTTGCGAGGCGACCATTGCGGAAGTGTACAAGGAGATGAAGGCCCTTTGCGAGGAGCCGGTGGGGGAAGAAGAGTTGTTGCTCGTCAGGAATTACATGATGGGAGGCATCCTTGGTGATCTCGACGGCCCCTTCCAGATCATCGCCCGCTGGAAGAATATCATCCTGAACAATCTCACCGAACAATATTTCTACGATTCGATCCAGACCATCAAGACCATCTCCGCAGAGGAGCTGCGTGCCCTTGCGCAAAAATACCTGCGGCCGGAGGAGTTTTATGAGTTAGTGGTTGTTTAAGTGTTTAAAGTTTAAGGTTTAAGGATGGCTTTCCTGATGGACTTCAGTCTTTAAGGATTGGAGACCCTGCTCCACAAGATTCAGTAATACAACAATTTAAGCCCAGCTATAAAGCTGCCTGGCGATAGGGAGGACGAAAACTGTAAACCGAAAACAGTAAATACCAAACCCTGGCCTACCCTGATTATAAGCAGCCCTCCCAAAATATAACCTTTTTGTGGTATTGGCAGATTGCAGGGGTTGAGCTAATTTGTTGAAGCCGTGTGCAAGTGTTTAGAAATGGGTAGAAACGATTTTTCATAGAACTAGTGTGGATTAACGTTATTCTTAATTTCCTGGAAGACAAGAGCAATAAATTGAATACAGCATAAAGCCAAGCGTTGTGTGTCATGGCGTGGACACACCCAACTTTTAACTTCAAACTAATTTATGGGACAATATGTAGCACTTTTAGATATACTCGGTTTCAAGGACATGATTAATAATAATCCACATGAAGAAATGGTGCATCTTTTCGACAACTTCAGGATTTATGTCCAAATGAGTTTAGCAAAACATAAGACGACTACCGATAAATGGGGACGACTGACGTACGATGTTACAGCAACCACTATAAATTCAAATATCATTTCTGACTCTTTGGTTTTCTGGACAAACGACAATAAAACCAGTGATTTTTTTGAGTTAGTTGATTGTCTGCAATCATTTACTTCTTTTTGCCATAACCTGCCTAAAATATTCCTAAGAGGCGGAATTACTTATGGTGACTTTTTCTATGACAACAATGGTATAATCAAAGGGAAAGGCACTTTGGTTATACATCCAATTATGTTTGGAAAGGCCCTGGTTGATGTTTATGAAATAGAAAAGACATTGCAAATTTCTGGCTGTATTATTACCGATAGGGCTATTGAAGAAGCTCGTAAAAGTGACATTGAATTATTTAATCAAAAATGGAAAGAGTTTGTTGACGAAAGAAAATTAGTGGAATATAAAATGCCAACAAAAAAAGACCCGATTAATTCTTGGACTATTAATTGGGTAAGAGATGTAACTCATCCAGACCTTGAAGAAATAACTAATGGTTTTTCATCTTTCAATAAAGGCACTGAGGAACCAGGAGTGAAAGCAAAAATAGAAAA
>JBGATE010000163.1:0-6684 GCA_044229375.1 Chitinophagaceae bacterium | reverse complement strand
AAGGCTTCGGCTGGCAAGCCAGCATCTAACATCACGCATCCCGCCTACGCTAAGGCTTCGGCGGGCAAGCCAGCATCTAACATCAAGCATCCCGCCTACGCTAAGTCTTCGGCGGGCAAGCCAGCATCTATCATCTAGCATCTAACATCCAAAAAGCAAATACGCCCCTCCAACCGGAAGGGCGTTTCTTATCAGCGAAGTATTTATTTCACGGAATCAACCAGGCTCTTGAAGGTCTCCGGGTTGTTCATCGCCAGGTCGGCCAGCACTTTGCGGTCGAGCTCGATTCCTTTCTTCCCCAGCCTGTTGATGAATTCAGAATAGGTAAGCCCTTCTGCCCTTACCGCCGCGTTGATACGGGCGATCCAGAGGGTGCGGTATTCCCTTTTCTTGAGTTTACGGCCTACAAACATGTAGGTCATCCCTTTTTCCACTACGTTTTTGGCCACGGTAAGCACATTCTTGCGCTTGCCATAGAAACCTTTTGCTTGCTTGAGTATTTTTTTGCGGCGCGCTTTGGAAGCCACTGCATTTTTTGAACGAGGCATATTTTTTTAGTTTGAAGCCAGCCGTACCAGGTACCAACTGACCGTGTGATCAATTTTTTTAGTAACCGGATGGGATCATTTAAGACACAATAGGCGTTTTACAAAATCAAGATGTGATTTTGCAACCGTTCCGTCCTTACGCATGTTGCGTTTCCTTTTCTTGGATTTCTTGGTGAGAATGTGACGCTTGAAGCTTTTCTGATGCATGATCTTCCCGGTCGCCGTCACTTTAAAGCGTTTTTTGGCGCTGGAGTTTGTCTTTACTTTAGGCATTTTACCCAGTATTTAATTGTACACCCTTGAGGCATTCCCCACAGGGGGACCTTTTTCGAACCTCTTCAGGAAATCGCGGTCCCGGGCCTGGCCCGGGAACTAAAGAACTCCCGTTTTTTAAAACGGAGTGCAAAGATAAGGCAATTCGCTTAGCGGTCAAAGTATTATCAAAAAGAAAGGGGGGCCGACATCCGGACCCCCTTCCTGAATGAATATTGCCGGTGACTTACATTATCATTTAGGATTCAGGGCGTTATCGATCCTTTTAGACACATCCAGCAAGTGATACCGGGTCATCAGGTCGCTGTTTCCCGCCGCCGCGGCATTGATCTCGTTCCTCAGGGCGGTCAAATGCCCCGCCACCACACTCCTGATATCCGTTTTATCACCTGAGGAAACAGTCGTGATCGTAAAACTGCCGATCGTGGTACTGGACGGGGCCGGTGGTTTCACAAAGGCCGACAGGATGTTGATATAGGATTTCTGAAGATTCCTGCGGTAGAGATCGATCGGTTTTTTACCCGCCAGTTCACCCCAGATTCCTTTTCGCAGATCGGACAAAAATTCCGTCATCAGGTAAGCGCTCTTCCGGTCGGTCGCCTCAGCATCCAGTAATTTGCCGAAAGTTCGGGTAGAAAGGATCCGGTTGAGAATATTGTCCTGCAGCCCCCCGATAACAGAGACGCCGTTCAGGCCTGTTTTGGAAAAGATATCCTGGTTGATCAGCCATGCCGGTGTTGCAAATAACTGCCTGTTGAGGAAGTCGACCGCTTCTTTTTGTTTTGACAGGGCCACCACTTCGTAAACGGGACCCGGTTCATCCGTTGTTTTTGGCGTTTCCATGATGCCTCCCACATTTTTGCTCACATGTCCCATATAGCGGCCGAACTGACCGGAGAGTTCATTGTACATTTCCCGGAGCAGGCTGTAATCGTCGGCGGGTTCTTTTGTCCAGGTTACCAGGTTGGGCAGGATGCGTTGCAGGTTTTTAATACCATAGTTTCCGGCCTTCATCGCATCGTCGCCCAGGTCCTCATTCTGCGAACGGGGGTCATCATTATTCCCCTGTATTCCGTACCAGAGTCGTTTTTGCCATATTTTTAACATAACCCAACTGTTAAGGTTTTTTTCTCAACAGTCGGGGTTGCGTATTGGGGGAATAAGCGGTATCCCCATTCAATGGCCCATTCATCATAGTCGCCGATCCGGGGGAATAATCCTTTTTCGCTCATGTTATCTTCCGGCTGCGCCACATAGTTGAACCTTGCATAGTCCATGATGGAGGGCGTGTGCCCGTTGGCCTCCACCCATGCCCTGTCCCTTAAGTTTTCTACCGGCACGGAAGAAGAGGATCCGAAATTATGCGCCAGCCCAAGGGTATGCCCCACTTCATGCGCGCAAACAAACCGTATAAGCTGTCCCATCAGTTCATCATCGTACTGGATCTTCCGGGCACGCGGATCAACCGCGGCGGTTTGTATGAAATACCAGTTGTGCAGCAACTTCATCACGTTATGAAACCACCCGATATGACTTTCGATGATCTCCCCGCTTCTCGGGTCGGTCACACTGGGTCCATAGGCATTTTCAACCGGGGAGGGTTTATATACAATGGCGGAATAGCGGGAATCTTCAAGACTCCATTCCGGGTCGTTTACCGGGGCTTCCCTGCCCATGATCGCGTTTTTGAAACCCGCTTTTTCAAAGGCCTTTTGCCAGTCGTTGATACCCATTATCAGGTAGGGCACCCATTTTTTCGGGGTGGCGGGGTCAATATAAAATACGATCGGCTTTTGGGGTTCCACCAGTTCGCCGCGCAGGTAGCTCGCCATATCTTCTTTCCGGGGTTCCATTCTCCAGCGAATGGTCATATTGTTGCTTTCCACGCGTTGCGGGTTCTGGTCAAAATCCGTATAGGACCGGTAATAAAATCCTACCCTGCTGTCGTACAACCGCTGGCGCATGGGTTGTTGCGGTAATAATACAAATGAGTTGCTGATCTCTAACGTGATATTGCTCTGGCTACCCGGGGGCGATCCCATTCCGCTGATCGAGGAACCCATGGATTTTGTATAGGTCTTTACGGCCCTTACTTCGATATTGATGGGATAGGAACGGATCGTTGAAACATAGGATTTATCACCTTGAAGTGACCCGGCCTGGAAATTGGATTTACCAACCACCACGCTGGTGGGTACCGTGGAAGCAACCGACGAAAAGGCCACCACATCATTGTCGCTGTTGAGATAATCGCCCACTTCCAGTACCGATCCGGCCGAATCTTTTGAAAGGGCTTTGATGTCAAAGGAGGCGGATATCGGCAGTATATTCGAATTCATTACGGACTGGTACATCGGCTGTGTCGAATCTTTGGAGAAATTGCTGTAGAACACCGTCCGGAGAAACATTTTATTGTTTGGCCCCTTTTCAAAACGTATCACGGTCTCATTGATCTGGTCGCCGGCATACCCCGCAAAACTTTTAGGGGAATTCACGGATGACTTCACGATCCTGTTTACGACCATGATATCGCGGCCCAGCAGGCTGTCGGGAATCTCAAAGAACCACTTATCCTCCACTTTGTGCACTTTGAACAGACCTTCGTCGGTTTTGGCTGAGCCCGTTCGCGGAACGCGGGGCTCCCGGAAAAGGAGTACGGGTGCTGTCCGATCGTTGTGCCGATGCAATACTGTTCAGGCAGGAAACAATAATAAACGTAAAAAGTAATTTTTGCATGCTATTTTCTTTTATCCGGTAAAACGGTTCAATTTACATAATGCAGGTTGTAAATAAAGTCTGCGGAAAGATATTATACCAGCGGTAGCCTATTGTCACCGGAGGATCTCCTCCTGTAAAGAATAACCCGTCCTACTATTGGAAGACGGGTTATTTTGAATAATCCGGTATAGCAAATCAGCTTTTTTTCTTTCCCTTCGGGGCGAACATCGCCAGCATCCTCCGGCCTTCCATTTTAGGCATGCTTTCCAGTATACCTACTTCGGCCAGCCGCTCCGCGAATTTCAGTAAGAGGAGCTGGCCCCTGTCCTGGAACTGGATGGCCCTGCCTTTGAATTGAACATAGGCCTTTACCTTATTTCCGTCTTTCAGGAAACTTTCGGCATGTTTGGCCTTGAAGTCAAAATCATGGTCATCGGTATTGGGCGTAAAGCGTATTTCCTTTACTTCGGAAACCTTGCTCTTGGCCTTCATCTCCTTTTCTTTCTTCTTCTTATCGTACAGGAATTTATTATAGTCGATGATCTTACAAACCGGGGGATCTACTGTCGGGGAGATCTCTACCAGGTCGAGCCCTTGGTCCTGCGCCATTTTCAGGGCATCCGGGGTATCATAGATGCCAACTTCCACATTGTCACCCACCAGCCGGACCTGGGGTACGCGTATGAAATGATTGATCCGGTGTTCTGCTTCCTTACGGGGTACGAACCTGCCCCTGAAACCGCCTTTGTTGAATCCGCCGCCACCGGGTTTGTATCCTCCCCCGCCAGCCGGCCTGTTGAACCCTCCTCCGGGTTTTTGTGGTACTGCCATTTAAATTATTTGGTTAGGCTCCCAACCCCTGAAGGGGAGCATGCTGTTTTATTTGATGTAACCCCAACCAGGAATTGAGGTTGTTAAAATACATTTTATTCTTCCTTTCGTTCAATTATCTCCGTCCTTGCACCCTGCAGGAATTCCTCTATTGATTTAACGCCCAGGTCGCCCTTCCCCTGTCTTCTTACCGCCACTTTCCGGTCATTCATTTCTTTCTCTCCTACCACCAGCATGTAAGGGATCTTCAGGAGTTCCGTATCGCGGATCTTCTTACCGATCTTTTCATTGCGGTCATCCACCTCACTGCGAATATCCGCTTTTTTCAGTATCCGCGAAACTTCATTGGCATAGTCAATGTACTTATCACTGATCGGCAGGAGTTTTACCTGTACCGGCGCCAGCCATAGCGGGAATTTGCCGGCATAATGTTCCAGCAGGAACCCGATGAACCGCTCATGCGTACCCAGCGGCGCCCGGTGTATGATCAGCGGGGTCTCCGCCTTATTATCCTGCGTGGTGAATTCCAGTTTGAAACTCCTCCCTTGCGCAAAGTCCACCTGGTTCGTTGCCAGTGTAAACTCACGTCCTATCGCGCTCCAGATCTGCACGTCGATCTTGGGACCATAGAAGGCCGCTTCATCCTGCACTTCCACAAAGGGTGTATTGGTTTTGATCAGCACATCCCGCACGAGGGCCTCGGTCTCGATCCAGAGTTCGGGTTCATTCACATATTTCTGGCCGAGCTTATCGGGTGAATGAAGGGAAAGCCGCATCACATATTTGTCAATTCCGAAAATCTTGAAATATTTCAGGTACATCTCATTCACCGCCCTGAACTCATCATAGAACTGTTCCTTGGTGCAGTAAATATGCGCGTCGTTCATATGCAGGCAGCGAACCCTCATCAGGCCGAACAGTTCACCGCTTTGTTCATACCGGTAACAGGTGCCGTATTCGGCTAGACGAAGCGGTAGCTCTTTATAACTCCTTTGCTCGGCCGCGAATATTTTGTGGTGATGCGGGCAGTTCATGGCCTTCAGGTAATATTTCTGGCCTTCCAGCTCCATGGGCGGGTACATGCTCTCTTTGTAATAAGGCAGGTGTCCACTGGTGAGGTACATGCTTTCCTTGGCAATATGCGGAGTGACCACCCGCTTATAGCCCGCATCCTGTTCTGTTTCCTTGGCCAGTTTTTCCAGCTCTTCAATTATGATGGTGCCATTAGGTAACCAGAGCGGCAGCCCCGGTCCCACATCATCATCCATGGTGAAGATGCCGAGTTCCTTGCCCAGTTTGCGGTGATCCCTTTTCTTCGCTTCTTCCAGCAACAGCAGGTATTCATCCAGTTCTTTTTGCGTGGGATAGGTAACGCCATACACACGGGTCAGCATCTTGTTCTTTTCATCCCCCTTCCAGTAGGCTCCGGCAACGCTCATCAGCTTTATCGCTTTGATATAACCGGTATTAGGAATATGCGGGCCCCGGCAGAGATCGGTAAATTCACCCTGCGTATAAAAAGTGATCTCCCCGTCATTCAGGTTGCTGAGCAGGTCCAGTTTATACTCATCCCCTTTTTCGAAGAAATAATTCACCGCATCGGCCTTGGGTATCTCCTTCCGGATGTATTCGCTGTTCCTGCGTGCCAGTTCATTCATTTTCTTTTCCAGCGTCACAAGATCCTCATCCGACATTTTCCGGTCACCCAGGTCCATGTCGTAGTAAAAACCATTTTCAACCGGCGGTCCCACCCAGAATTTTACACTGGGGAACAGGGACTCCACTGCTTCGGCCATCAAATGCGCGGAAGAATGCCAGAATGTACTCTTCCCGCCTGCATCATTCCATGTCAGCAGTTTCAGCGATGCATCTTCATGGATGGGCCGGGTGGCATCCCAAACCTGTCCGTTGATTTCCGCGGCCAGCACTTTCCTTGCGAGGCCTTCCGAAATGGACTTTGCCACGGCCATGGCAGTGACCCCTTTCTCGTATTCCCTGACCGCTCCGTCCGGTAATGTAATCTTGATCATATCCTGGTTGATTCCCTGAATTTTATGGTTGGCAAAATTAACAAACTCTTGCCGGAGTTCAATCAGTCAGTTTGGACTTATTCATTAGTTTTGATCCCGTTATGATGCGGATTCTGTCCAGGAAAACAATTTTGACCCTTCTTTTGATTGCCTGCAGCATTCTATCCGTTCCGGCACAGGATGTTACCGGGATTTGGAAAGGATATTTCATAACGGAAAGCGGCGAATACTACAAACTGGAGTTCCAGGTTCTTCAAAAGGGTGGTTCCGGCACCACCGGTGTT
>JBGATE010000162.1:6458-6689 GCA_044229375.1 Chitinophagaceae bacterium | reverse complement strand
ATAGCCGGGATATCCGAAAGCCAGCGGGTTGCTGTTATCAAGTTCGATCCTGTAAATGGAACCGGCCGTGATCCCCGAGACCGCATCCCTCTCCCTGTCTTCAAATTTCTTTAGCGCTTCATATCCTTTGTTAGCGCCGCTATCCTTTCTTTCAGCCTCCTCCCCTTTCTTAGCTTTCAATCCGAGCTCTGCCTTCGCCAGTTGCGCAACGGCATTCTCCAGCGCCACAAC
>JBGATE010000162.1:0-6448 GCA_044229375.1 Chitinophagaceae bacterium | reverse complement strand
TTTTGATCCAGTCCTTGAATTCCGCAGCCTGTTCCTTTTCATTTAAGAAACGGTAATTCCCATCCGGCATGATCAGCACATCCACCTTACTCCAGTCGATCCGCTGGATATCGTTGGTACTGACCTGTGTGAGCGGATAGTCCAGCTCCTGCTCAAAGAAACTCCAGATACCTCCGGCGGCCGTAGTGCTTATCGCATCCCCTGTGATCATCACGATCCGGGGCGCTTTCAATACATGCACCATATCACTGCCAAAATCAAATCCCTTATCCACCATGCCGCTGCTCACCGGGTAAAGCTGTATATTATTGGCATCGGCCACTTCCCTGACGATCTTCCACAGATCGCCGCCGGCTTTTTTGTTGGCTGTCTTCAGGATCAGTATGGTACCGCGGTCAAAGTTTTTCCCATCCAGTTCAAATGGCTGTTCGGCATACCGCAGCAGGATACCTTTTTGCAGCAGCTGACCTGTTGCTTTCACGGTCCTGATCCCGGCCCAGGGCATCACATATCCATATTTCGTATCGGTATTGACTGCTTTTACCCTAACCGGCTCGCTCCCGGTACTGATCCTGTCCCTCGATGCAAAGCCCTGCAGACCGTACACATAGGGCAGCGCCCATGCCGTGATATCATAGGTTACCGAATCGGAAAGTTTGGATCGTGGTTCAAACAACACCTTCACCATGGCTGAGCGGGGTTGCAGGGAGGTGATCACAATATCATTACTGTTTACCGTAAACGCCTCCTCTTTGCCGGTATGGTAATTATATCCTCTGCCGGTTCCGTTGCCGCTGTTGTAACGGATACCATTCTTGTCCAGCAGGTCAAGCAATTTGTCGATACGCTGGGCATCCTTTTCCTGGTATTTGATCACATAGGACTTAAATTCACCCACACCACCGCTTACCGCGTTATTAAAATATTTCCGGAACTCTTTCACCAGTTTACCCGCCTGCAGTGATGCGGCTTCCACCGTGCTCAATGAAGTGGTGAAATGATGACGGGCCCTGTCTTCCAGTGTAAGGGTATCTCCATCTTCCGTTATCACGCCCAGGCCGCCACCGATACCCCCCTGCTCGTAGGTCATGCCAATGGCGCCATTGAACATGGGATAAGTATCCCCATAAGAAGGATAAAAAAGATCGAAGCGCACCCGGGTAAAATACAGCCAGCCGTTGGCATCAAAATAACGGGCATTGTTCTTTCCAATCGCAGCTTCGAATTCCCGCTGCCAGGGTGTGATCACTTCATGCAGGGGTTCGGCCGCCGGCGCAAAATAATAAGGTTCATTAATCCCCTGTTCATGATAGTCAACATGCACCTGCGGCATCCACTGCAGGTATTGCTTTAACCGCTGACGGCTTTCCGTCTGTGTTTGCCAGGCCCAGTCGCGGTTCAGGTCAAAATTATAATGATTGGTCCTTCCGGCGGGCCAGGGTTCCCGGTGCTCCCGGGCCAGCGGGTCGGCATTGTACTGTTCACCCACGGCCCCGTTGAACCAGTTCACATAACGGTCACGGCCATCCGGGTTCAGGCAGGGATCGATGATCACCACGGTATGCTGAAGCCATTCTTTTGATTTTGCATCATTCGGATTGGCCAGGGCATAGATTGTCAGCATGGCCGCTTCGGAAGACGATGGTTCATTGCCATGCACATTATAACTTAACCAAACGATCGCAGGGGCATGCTCTTCAATGGGCGCCATTTTATCCTTTGCCAGGCTGGCCAGCCGCAGATTGTTCATCCGGATAGCCTCGAGGTTCCGGACATTCTCCGCCGAAGAGACAAAGGCCAGCAAGAGGGGGCGACCTTCATTGGTCTCTCCGTATTGTTCCAGTTTTACGGTTGCGGATGCCTGTGTTGCCACATGGCTGAAGTAGTTCACGATCTTCCAGTGCGGGGTAAAACGGGTGCCGATCCTGTATCCCAGGAATTCTTCCGGCGATCTTAATTGCGCCGATACAGATACAGCGACCGAAAGTAAAAAGAAAAGCGACAGCCCCCTGCGGTTCATACTGTTGGTTTTATCCGGCAAGTTAACAAACGGCACCTGAATTACCTGTCTTTTTTGGATGGAGTAAATGGGCATATTTATGTAGTTTTATAACACTTACAACACGCACCATGATTCAGAAAAGCATACGGTTCTTCGTTTACGGGCTTTGCGCATTTCTTTTTTTCAGTTGCAACCCGCAACAGAAAACCACCGGCAATGCTCCCGCTATCGACCCTTATCATTACAGCACCACTAAAAAACTTATTGCCGATAACGGGGCCGTGGTTTCCGCCCACCCGCTTGCCAGCAAAGTGGGTGTGGAAATCCTGAAACAGGGTGGCAATGCCATTGATGCGGCGATCGCCACCCACCTGGCCCTTGCCGTGGTATATCCCAATGCCGGCAACCTGGGTGGTGGCGGTTTTATGGTGGCAAGACTGTCTTCCGGTGAACTGGTAGCCCTGGATTTCAGGGAAATGGCTCCCGGCACTGCGCATCGCGACATGTACATTGATGCAGATGGTACGGCCCGAACCGACAAAAGCCAGGACGGGCATTTATCCAGCGGGGTGCCGGGCAGCATCGCCGGGCTCTTCGCCGCGCACAAATATGGGAAACTGCCATTTATGCAACTGATCCAGCCCGCCATTGAACTTGCCGAAAAAGGATTTGTGATCAGCGCCGGGGAAGCCAGGTCGCTGAATGCCCTCCAGGATGATCTGAAAAAACTCAATACCGTTATGCCGGTCTTTGTTAAGACCCACCCGGTAGCTACCGGGTGGAAGGTGGGTGATACGCTGGTGCAGACCGACCTTGCCAACACGTTGAAAAGGATCCGGGATAATGGCGCTTCCGGATTTTATGAAGGAGAAACAGCCCGCCTGATTGTTGAAGAAATGAAAAGAGGCGGTGGCATCATCAGTTATGAGGACCTGAAAAATTATAAGGCGAAGTTCAGGGCGCCCCATGTTTTTAATTACAAAGGATACAAGATCGCCGGAATGCCCATGCCCAGCAGCGGTGGCCTTTTGGTGAACCAGATGATGAAGATGATCGAGGACAGGAATATCGGCGCTATGGGTTTTCTTTCCGTACAGGCCGTGCAAATGATGACCGAAGCGGAGCGGCGCGCTTTCGCAGACCGGGCGGAATATATGGGCGACGCGGACTTTTATAAAGTGCCTGTCACAGAGCTCTGTAGTGATGCCTACCTGAAGGAAAGAATGAAAAGTTATGAACCGGGCAAAGCCACCCCGAGCAGCCAGGTAAAACCCGGCACCCTGCTCCGGTCGGAAAGTGAAGAAACAACACATTACAGTGTGATCGATAAAGAAGGCAATGCCGTGGCCATCACCACCACGCTGAATAATTCCTATGGCAGCCGTACCGTAGTTGGCGGCGCCGGTTTTTTCCTGAATGATGAGATGGATGATTTCAGCATCAAACCCGGCGTACCCAATATGTACGGGGCACTTGGAGGCGATGCCAATGCCATTAAACCGGGTAAACGGATGCTGAGTTCAATGACACCCACGATCGTATTGAAAGATGATAAACCTTTTATCGTTGTGGGAACTCCGGGTGGCACGACCATTCCTACGCAAATATTCCAAACCCTTGTCAATATACTGGAGTTCAATATGAGCACGGAAGACGCAGTGTACAAACCCAAGTTTCACCACCAGTG
Source organism: Chitinophagaceae bacterium (assembly GCA_044229375.1). Classification (GTDB taxonomy): domain Bacteria; phylum Bacteroidota; class Bacteroidia; order Chitinophagales; family Chitinophagaceae; genus JJ008. The sequence goes on along the minus strand of JBGATE010000162.1, from coordinate 2,759 downwards.
GCTGCCGGATGAGATCATGACCGAAAAAGGATTTCCTCCCGCGGTGAAAGAATCGCTTCAAAAGATGGGTTATCTTTTTTCCAGGGAGAGAAGCGGTATCGGCCGTACCGAGATCATCCGGGTGCTGCCGAACGGGAAATTCGAAGCGGTGGCAGATAACCGGGGGGATGATGCGGCGGAGGGGTATTGAGTTGGGAGTTAGGAGTTAGGAGTTAGGAGTTAGGAGTTAGGAGATGGGAGTTCAGAGTTCAGAGTTCAGAGTTAGTATCCAATAAAATTCAGTTTACTCTTTTCACCGGGGTTCATTGATCTAATAATCAGATCCTATACGTAAAAAAGTATATAAAGCCACTGATCGACCATCTGGAGACTGAGGACTGCCGACTGCAGGCTGCCGACTGAGTACACGGACTCTGAACTCTGAACTCTGAACTCTGTACTCTGAACTCTGAACTCTGAACTAAAAACTAATATCATGTCTTCGTTAGGTAAAGAATTCCTCCAATCCGCCATCCGACGTCTTAAGTATTATAAAGACCTTGGCGATAAAACATTAGAACAACTAAATGACTGGGACCTGCATTACCAGCCCAATGAAGAGTCGAACAGTATTGCGATCATCATCCGGCACATGGCCGGCAACATGTTAAGCCGCTGGACAAATTTTCTGAAAGAAGACGGAGAAAAGGAATGGCGCAACCGGGACAGTGAATTTGAAAAGAGTGAACAATCAAAAAAAGAACTGGTGGAAATATGGGAAAAGGGCTGGGAATGCTTTCTCGGCACACTGGCATCCCTGAAGAAAAAGGACCTGAAAAAGAACGTAACGATACGCGGCGAAAAACTGAGCGTAACAGATGCTATTCATCGTCAAATGGCCCATTATCCTTATCATATCGGTCAGATCATCTTTATCGCAAAGACCATTAAGAACAGGAACTGGAAAAATTTGTCCATTCCCCGGGGAGCATCCCAAACCTATAACGCATCCGTGGAAATAAAGGATCCGGCTAAACAATACTGAGAGGTTGTTACATCTGAAAAAACGCTAAAAGCCCTGACCTGGCTAATTTCCCTGAAGGTTGCATGAACGGGATTTAATAACTACTTTTAGCGCTTATACCATTAACAACTGTATGAGAAAGTTCGGTCTTTTATACTTCGCAATATGCTGTGTGCTAAACAGTTACAGCCAGGCTGAATTCGGCATTCTTGCCGGGCCCCAGATCACTTTCGCCCATTATACCACTCCCGAAATAAACCTGGGAAAAACAAAACAGGAGACCAAAATGAAAACAGGTTTCCAGGCCGGCGGAACGATGCGGATGCAGTTTGAAAATAAATTATACTTCGCCCCTGCTGTCTTTTATAGTATGAAGGGTTATAAGGCAACCTTTACACGACCTTCCTTCCCCCCGGATTCTGCTGCGGCGGACAACGATGTTACCCTTCATACATTTGAACTCGCGCCACTTTTCCAGTATAATTTCAGCAATGAGCCGGGTCATTTTTTCATCAAGGCCGGTCCCTCGATCGACGTTCAGCTATTCGGAAAAGAGAAATTCAACAAGGTGAACGGCGGCGGCTCTGTAAGCAGGAATATGAAATTCAGTTACGGTGATTACGGGCATTTTGGCGCCAACCTTTTACTCCATGTGGGTTATGAGACAGAAAACGGGCTCATCATCTTCGCGCATTATACGCATGGCATCGGCAGTATCGTGAATACCGATAACGGTCCCCGGATCTTTCACCGGGCCGCGGGGATTTCTGTCGGCAAGTATTTTAACCGTAAATAAAAGGCCGTTGAAAACCGTCAGGTTCCTGACAGGAACTGGCTGTTGATATACCTGGCCACGTCCGCCAGGTTCTTTGTTTTTTCAAAGGTCGCAAGCTGCCGGTCGGCCCCGGTGCCATTTTCCAGCATCTTATTTACATACGCCACCCGGTGACGGCTCCCGAGATGATCCAGTACGGGATCCAGGAATTCCAGCAATTCATAGATCAGCGCGCGGGTCCTCACTTCTTCCTCTTTGCCGAAATCGATCAGGCTCCCGTCGACCCCGTAACGGCTGGCTCTCCATTTATTCTCATTGAGCAGCGCGCGCGAATACTGGATATAGTTCAGGTTCTTGGATCGAAGCATATAAATGCGGGCACAGATGGCCTGGAAAAGAGCAGCAATCGTGATGGTCTCATCCACCGTCAGCGGTATATCACAGATACGGAATTCCACCGTATTGAAGAACGGGTGCACCCGCAGGTCCCACCATATCTTTTTGGCGTTATCAATGCAATTTGTTTTGATCAGCAGCTTTACATAATTATCATATGCCTCGATGCTTTCGAACGAATCGGGAATGCCGGTGCGGGGAAATTTATCAAAGACTTTGGTACGAAAAGATTTATAACCCGTCATCCTGCCTTCCCAAAAAGGTGAATTGGTACTGAGCGCGAATATATGCGGCAGGAAATAACGGGTGCTGTTCGCGATATGGTTGGCCATTTCCCTGCTCTCCATGCCCACATGCACATGCAGCCCGAAGATCAGGTTGCTGCGGGCCGCTTCCTGCAGTTCATTCACGATCTCATTGTAACGGATATGGTCGGTGATGAGCTGGCTTTCCCAGTGGCTGAACGGATGCGTACCCGATGCCCCCATTGCAAACCCCAGCCCGCCGGCGATACCGGCGATCGTTTTCCGAAGGTTGGAAACATCCTGCCAGGCTTCATCCGCATCCGCGCAGATATCCGTTCCC
>JBGATE010000161.1:0-6695 GCA_044229375.1 Chitinophagaceae bacterium | reverse complement strand
ATGTTCCGTTGCGCCGAAACTGGATTGATGAAGCGCATCTTTGAAAATGCAGGATTCAGTAATATCACCGAAACCACCGTTTCCTCGAAACTGAGAAGCGGTACGGCTGAAGTTTACTGGAACATGATGACGGAGGTGGGCGCCCCTATCGTGGCCGCACTCAGCAAGGCCGATGAAACCCTGCGGGAAAAGATACGGAATGAAGTGCTCGTACAGGTAGCGCAACGTTACCCGGATGGCCAGGTGGCCATTGATGCCGGCGCTGTCGTAATCAGTGCGGAAAAAGGTTTGGCTTGAAAAATGAACAGGCGATCACCTATTTTTGCATCATCACATACCTTATAAAAAATGATTCGGACTATCCTGCTGATCCTCGTATTTCTTCCCGTCCAGGTGTTTTCACAGAAGTATTTTGACAAGGACAAAGAACATGTAAGAAAAGACCTGCAGCACTATCTCGTGCAGAACAAACCCTTGAACCCGGTACTGACCGTTACCGACAGCACCCTGGTGCTGACGATTGACGAACCTGACGGGCCAACCCGTTTTATTTACAGTTTTGACCGGGAATCAGGGAAATGCAATGCACAGCGAACAGAAGCGAATTGCGAAGCCTGCTATAAAAAATACAGGGATAACCTCCTGGAACAAAAGGTCCATAAGTGGATACAGCTTAACGAGAACCAGTACGTTTCCCGCTATGAGGATCGCTTACTGGTTGAATTATCCGCGGAGGATAGTGATTACTCCTTCACCGTTTTCAAGACGCATTGGACAAGAGATTTTTACGAACTGCTGATAAAGGAATAGCCGGTAACCGGATCACTTTTCCAGCATACCGTCCGCCTTCCACTGTTTAAATACATTGATCGTGCTGTCGCTGAGTTTAGCCGTCTTTTTGAAGGGCATGAAACCTTTTTCCCCGGGATTCAGTTCGATCCTGCGGAGGATCTCGTCTATATCAGTTTTTACATTGGTATAATTGTCGTACGGTTTCTTGTTCCCGCCTTTAGAGGGGATATGACAGGGGGAACAGGAGGCCGCAATAAGGGTCTGGACATTGGTCTCATAGTTCATTTTAGGGATCTCCTTTGCGGCAACTTTTTTGGCCGGGTCGCAATTGGTAAGAACCAAAACAGATGATCCCAGTAAACACATTAAAAATAATTTCTTCATGTTGGATGTTTTAAAAATTTGAATATAATTAAATTTTCCGGAGTTTGTTCCCCGTTGATCATAACGGTCAAAATAGCCCATCCGTTGCCGTGCTTGAATTCCGAACCGGTACATTTGCAACTGCTCATGATTCGCAGAACAGCCCAAACATACCGCGAAGCCTTTACCGGTCTGTCCAAAGAGACCTGGCTCCTTTCTTTTATCATGCTGGTAAACCGGAGCGGAACCATGGTGGTGCCTTTCATGACACTCTATCTTACCCGGCCGGAAATGGGATATAGCATCAGCCAGGCCGGGTTTGTGTTTGCGCTTTTTGGCGCAGGCGCCTTCAGCGGAGCCTGGCTGGGGGGCCGCCTTACCGATAAGATCGGGTTTTACCCCGTTCAGCTGATCACACTTTTTTGCGGAGGACTTATGTTTATTGTGCTCGGTCAGATGCATACCTTCCCTTTGATCTGTTTTTTTACTTTCCTGCTGAGTTTTGTGAATGAAGCTTTTCGCCCGGCCAATTCCACCGCCATTGCTTTTTACAGCCGGGAAGAGAACCGGACCCGGTCCTATGCCCTGAACCGGCTTGCCATCAATATTGGCTGGGCCGTTGGAAGTGGCCTGGGTGGGTACCTGGCAGGAATCAATTACGAATTGCTTTTCTGGGTGGATGGTTTTACCAATATCAGCGCCGCGATCCTGCTATGGTTGTTACTAAAACCTTCACGCCAGGCTTTGGTGCATAAAGAAACGGTAAAACCCGGCCCCGTACCGGCGGCACACCGCGACAGGAAATATATTTATTTCATCATCATCACATTGCTTTTTGCATCCTGCTTTTTCCAGATATTCACGAACCTGCCGGTATATTTTAAAACCGAGGCCCACCTGTCCGAGGCCTCTATCGGGCTGATTATGGCGGCAAACGGTATCCTGATCGCGCTGATGGAAATGGTGGTTGTATACAAACTGGAAGGAAGAAAAAGGAATCTGGTCTTTATTACGGCCGGTGTTTTTATTACCGGCATTTCCTTCCTGATGCTGAACATTCCCGGTATGGGTTTCCTGGTTGCTTTAAGTATGATCATAGTGATCACGTTCGGGGAGATTCTCTCAATCCCTTTTATGAACAGTTACTGGATCGAACGCACACAGGCTTCCAACCGGGGTCAATATGCCGCGTTGTACACCATGGCGTGGTCCGGCGCCCAAACACTGGGTCCCTGGGCCGGAGCACAGACCGCTCAATATGCCGGTTTCAATGTTCTGTGGTGGGTGGTTGGAGGTCTTTGCATACTGACCTCGTTTGCTTACCGGAAACTCAATACGCAGGTTTAACCCAGTGAAAATTCAACCGCAGCCGCGGCATGCAGTTTCGTGGTATCAAATACCGGTACCGGGCAGTCTTCCTGCCTGATCAGCAGTGGGATCTCGGTGCAGCCCAAAATCACCCCCCGGGCCCCCTGCCCTGTTAATCGCAAGATAATGTCCTGGTATTTTTTCCGTGTTTCCTCCCGGAATATACCCTTACCCAATTCCTCGTAGATGCTGCTGTTTATATACGCCGCATCTTCGGATCCCGGAATGATGGTTGTAATTCCCCGTGCCGACAGCTTCTGCTTATAGAAATCAAACTGCATGGTATATTTTGTCCCGAGCAGGGCCACCGTTTGGATCCCTTTGCTGTTGATCGAAGCGGCTGTTGCTTCCGCTATATGAAGCAGTGGAACACCGACAGCCCCCGCCACCTCCTCCGCGATATGGTGCATGGTATTGGCCCCGAGTAATACGCATTCGGCCCCGGCTTTTTCCAGTTTTTTTGCCGCATCCGACATGATTGCCGCGATATCCTGCCATCTCCCTTCAAGGGTCAATCGTTTTATATCCCCGAAATTGACGGAATATAAAATGATCTCAGCAGCCTCGTCGCCACCCAGCCGCTCATTTACTCCCTGGTTGATATAACGGTAATAGTCCATTGTCGAATACCAGCTAAGCCCGCCTATAAGCCCGATCGTTTTCATCTTTTAAATGTAAGATAAAGCAGCCCTTCGTACCAACTTTTCGTCCGATATGGGTAATAATTCATAATTCATCAAACCCTTACTTTTGTCCAAATAAATCACTATGTACAGGCTTTACTTTTTCATTGCGGCATTCTTCTTTTCCATGGTTGCGCAGGCACAGCAAACGCTGCAGCGTCCAAAACTGGTGGTGGGCCTGGTCGTGGACCAGATGCGCTGGGATTATTTATACCGCTACTTCGACCGCCTGGCACCCAATGGCGGCTTTAAAAGAATGATGAACCAGGGTTTCAACTGCGAGAACACACTTATTCCCTATACCCCAACCTATACGGGCTGCGGACATAGCAGTATTTATACCGGTTCCGTACCGGCACTGAATGGTATTTCCGGCAATTACTGGTGGGACCGTGAACAAATGCGTTCGGTTTATTGCACAGAAGACAAATCCGTAAACACCGTGGGGAGCAGTTCCACCCAGGGGAAAATGAGCCCGCGGAATCTGCTCACCACCACCATTTGCGATGAACTGAAGATCGCTACCAATAATAAAAGTAAAGTGATCGGCATCGCGATCAAGGACAGGGGCGGAATTTTACCGGCCGGTCACAATGCCGACGGAGCTTTCTGGTACGACAACTCCGCCGGTAAGTGGATATCCTCTACCTGGTATATGGATGTGCTTCCGAAATGGGCCAATGATTTCAATGACCAGAAATGGGTTGATAAATATTACAGCCAGGGCTGGAACCTCCTGTACCCCGCTGCCACCTATTCCGCCAGTACGGCTGATCAAAAAAGTTATGAAGCAAAGGCCTTGGGCGGTAATACATTTCCCTACGACCTGAAAAACTATATTGGCAAGGATTATGGCAAAATTTCCTATACGCCCATGGGTAACAGTTTAACCGCGGAATTCGCCAAAGCAGCGGTTATAGGGGAACAACTCGGTGCAGACAACATCACCGATATTCTTGCCATCAGTTTCTCTTCCCCCGATTATATAGGCCACTCTTACGGTCCGAATTCAGTGGAATCGGAAGATGGATTTCTGCGATTGGACCGTGAATTGGGCAGCCTGCTGGACTTCCTGGACAGCCGGGTAGGCAAAGGGCAGTATACCGTATTTCTTTCCGCTGATCACGGAGTGGCGCATATCCCGGAATTCATGACCGAGAATAAAATGCCGGGCGGGAGATTATTCATGAACAATAAGACCCAGGAGATGAATAAACTCCTTTCCGAAAAATACAAGATCAGCACCCTCATTGTATATGATGATAATTACCAGCTGGCACTGAATCACCCGGCGCTGGATTCCGCAAAGGTCGATGAAGAGGAGGTGACGGACTGGATCGTCAGCTATCTTTCAAAAGATTCTGCCATTGCCCGTGTATTTCCACTGGAAGAATTGAACGAGGTACCCCTTCCCGCGGCCGTCAGAAATATGCTGAACAACGGTTATTACAGGAACCGGAGCGGGGATATTCAATTCCTCCTGAAACCCAATTATATTGATGCCTGGAGCAATACCGGCACCACGCACGGACTCTGGAATCCCTATGATGCGCATATCCCCCTGCTTTGGTATGGCTGGGGCATAAAGAAAGGAAGAACAAACCAGGAAACCTATATGACCGATATCGCCCCCACCCTGGCGGCCCTGCTGTATATCCAGGTACCGAACGGGAATATTGGAAAAGTGATCACGGAAGTACTTAAATGATCAGCGGGAAAACCGGAAAGTAAATTATTGTATATTCAATTTCCTGATACCGCCATTAAATTAACCCCGTCATGAAAAATTTAAAGAGTATTGCCTTCCTTTTCTCTGCCGTTTTCCTGGCTGTGCTGCACTCATCGGCGCAACAGGTGGACAGTATCAAATTCTTCACGGATGAACCGCTATTGGAAATGGAGCTGGCGACCGATATCAAAGCCCTCCAGAATGAAAAAGGTCAGGATGTTTTCAAGCCTGCTACTGTAAAAATGAAATTCCCCGACGGCACCCTGATCGAAGAAGGGATACAGGTAGGACCAAGGGGCAAATTCCGCCGGGGTTATTGCCGCATCCCTCCTATCATGATGCAATTCAGGAACAGCACCTCTCCGCAACTTTCCAATCTTGGTAAGTTAAAACTGGTGATCGGCTGCAGCGGCACCAGCACCGATGAGGAGTTGCTCCTAAAGGAATTCCTTGTTTATAAACTGTATAATCTTCTTACCGATAAAAGTTTCCGGGTCCGCCTGCTCAAAACCACCTATATCGATACCAAAAACCGGGTGAAGTCCTTTACACAGCATTCTTTCCTGCTGGAAGATGACGGGGATATGGCCCGGCGGAACAATTGCCGCAAAAAAAATCACGGACCGGTACTTACGGAAGCTACTGACCGGGAAACCATGACGATGGTAGCTATATTCGAGTATATGATCGGTAATACCGACTGGTCGGTGCCCAATGATCATAACATAGAACTTATTTACAGCAGGGAGGATGATACCCGTCTCCCCTATGCGGTACCTTACGATTTTGATTACTGCGGGCTGGTGGATGCCAGCTATGCCGTACCCAATGAGATCATTGGCACAGAGAAAGTAACCGAAAGGGTTTACAGGGGGTTTCCGCGGAGAATGGACGAGATCCAGGCCACCCTGGATAAATTCAGGAATAAAAAGGAAGCCATCCTTTCCGCGATCAGGAATTTTACTCCGCTCAGTGAAAGGGCGCGAAAAGGGATGGTCAACTATCTGGAGGAATTCTTCCGGATCATAGAAAGCAAGGGTCAGGTACAGTCGATCTTCATTGATAACGCGAGAACCAGTTAAAAAATAATCATGGAATTAAAAGAACAATTCGAGCAAGCGGCCAGGGACAGCAAAAACCTCCCGGAAAAACCCGGTAATGATATTTTACTTCAGCTTTATTCCCTTTATAAGCAGGGCAGCACGGGAGATGTGAATACAGAGCCGCCTTCAAATCCCTTTGATTTCGTTGGCAAGGCCAAATATGAAGCCTGGGCGGGATTAAAAGGAAAATCATCTGAAGACGCGATGAAAGAATATATCGGGCTTGTCAATAAACTGAAGGGACTTGCCTGATTTGTCAGGTAAATGTATCTAAAACCCCGCTGTATAATCTGTTGAACCGGTTGCCTGCCGTTTCATAACTGAAACGCCCCGAAGCTTTTTCCGCAATTTCCGCCGCATTGAATCGCTCCTGTTCCTCTATCATCTGCAGCATGGCCGCCGTTAACCCGGCCTCATCCCCCGGGGTTACCAGCATACTGTTGTCTTCATCCACCAGTTCCGGGATCCCCCCAACGTTCGTTGCGATCACCGGTAGGCCGCAACAGAGGGCTTCCCCAATGACACAGGGAGAGTTCTCAATATTACTGAAAAGTACCAGGCAGTTCGCTTGCTGCATCTCTACTGCTACTTGTTCATAGGCCACCTCCCCCCTGAAACGGATGGCCCCTTCGGGGAGATGCATGGAAGCCGCTATTG
>JBGATE010000160.1:0-6783 GCA_044229375.1 Chitinophagaceae bacterium | reverse complement strand
TTGAGGTTCCTCGCTGCGCTCGGAATGACATGATTTAGTAAGAGGGAAATAATAAGATTTCTCGCTTCGCTCGAAATAACTGCGTTCTTGTTGGCGCACCTTCGTTTCTTTAAGTTCAAAGAATCCGGTATTGGACCGGGAAACAGCAACAAGGGTGGAAGGGGGGAACCCCGGTTTTTATTCCTCAGGTTCCTCAGAAATAACCGGTGTGATGGCTTTGCGTTCCCCGATCTGTTGCCGCCACATCGCGTAATAAAGCCCTTTCTTATCCAGTAGTTCCTGGTGGCTGCCTTTTTCCGTTATTACTCCCTTTTCCAGTACATAGATCGTATCCGCATGCATGATGGTGGAAAGACGGTGAGCGATCAGGATGGTGATCTGTTGTTTTAATCGCGAGATCTCCCGTATCGTTTCAGAGATCTGCTCTTCCGTAAGCGAATCGAGGGCCGAAGTGGCCTCATCAAAGATCAGGATCCTCGGGTTGCGCAGCAATGCCCTTGCAATGGACAATCGTTGTTTTTCTCCTCCCGATACTTTTTTTCCCCCTTCGCCGAGAAGACTGTCCAGCCCTTTATCTGTATTGGCGATAAAAGCAAGTGCCGATGCTTTTTCCAGTGCGCTCATCATCTCTTCGTCCGTGGCATCCGGCTTCACAAATTTCAGGTTGTCACGGATACTGCCGGAGAAAAGCTGGGTTTCCTGTGTCACAAAACCAAGCTGTCTCCGTATCCGGTTATACCGGATGTCTTTGGAAGAAATATTGTCATACAGGATCTCACCGCTAACCGGGGTATACAGGCCTACCAGCAGTTTTACCAGCGTGGATTTACCGGAGCCGGAAGGGCCGGCGAAAGCGATCGTGTCGCCAATGCGTGCTTCAAAAGAAATATCATCGAGTGCATTGGTCGTAGCCCTCCTGTGACGAAAACTAACATGATCAAAACGCAGGCTCTCGATCTCACCCACATCCACCGGTTCTTCAGGTCGGTATTCCGGCTCTTTCATCATCAGTTCATTGAATAGCTGTAGCGAAGCCTCCGCTTCGCGGTAGGAAAGAATGATGCTGCCGAGATCCTGGAGGGGGCCGATGATACCGGCAGAGATGAACTGCATGGAAATCAGTTCCCCGGGGGAGAGCGCCTTACGAAAGATCAGCCAAAGCAGGACAAAGAGAATGGATTGTTTCAGCAACGTGAGAATGGCTCCCTGGAAAAAAGTGAGGGTCCTGACTTTTTTCACTTTCTTCATTTCCATATCATAGATATCCTGTGTGTGCTGGCGGAGCCGCCGGATCTCGGGATAAGTTAGTCCCAGGCTTTTGACCAGTTCGATATTGCGGAGGGATTCGGTGATCGTACCGCTCATCTGGCGGTTCTGGCGGATGAGGGAACGCTGCAATGTTTTGATCGAACGGCTCAGGATACTGGTCAGTCCGCCCAGCAGCACTACCCCGATCAGAAACACGGGGATCAGCGCCCAGTGTTTGGTAAAGGCATACCAGACAAGGAACCCGATCCCCACCAGGGAGGAGAAAAGGATATTGATGAAACTGGTGATGAAACGCTCGGTATCCGCCCTTACTTTTTGAAGGATGGAGAGTATTTCGCCGCTGCTCTGGTCCTCAAATTCCTGGTAGGGCAATCGTAAGGTTTGCCGCAGGCCATCATTGAATATCTGCATGCCGAACTTCTGCACCACCAGCCGGATCACATAATCCTTAATGGCCATAATCATCCGGGCGGCCAGCGCGATGGCAATGGCAATACCGAGCCAGAACAAAACGCCATTGATGAGTTCCGCTTCTGTTTTATTACCGGGATTCAGGGCATAGTTGTCAATGATCTTTCCGAAGATAATCGGGTCGTAAAGAGAGAGTACCTGTGCGATCCCCGCCAGTACAAGCGCCAGGAGGATCCACCATTGAAATGGTTTCAGGTATTTTTGAAGGATCTTCATCGGCCGCAGTTGTATTATTTCAACCTCCCGGGACCGTACAGGGCTTTTCCGGATCTCACACCGAGGTGTTTTTCATTCTCTACGGTCAGTACCCCATTCACCATCACAAATTGAAAACCCGTAGAATAGGCATGCGGTCGTTCAAACGTGGAGACATCCTTCACCTTATTTTCATCAAATATGACAATGTCTGCCGCATAACCCGTTTTTAACAGGCCCCGGTCGCTTAACTGGAACTTCTGCGCCGGAAGCGATGTCATTCTGCGTACGGCTTCTTCCAGGCTGATGACTTTCTCATCCCTTACATATTTGGAAAGCACCCGTGCATTCGTACCATAACCCCTGGGATGCGGCATCCCGGCGCCCAGCAACCGGATCGAGGCATCGCTGGCGAACATATTGAAAGGATATTGCATGATGCGTTTCACATCTTCCTCACCCATGCCATGAAACACGGCGCTGGCGCCGCCCTTCATCATCAGGTCCATGACGGTTTCCGCCTCAAACTTCACTTTGTGTTTTCTTCCCATCATCCGGTTGATCTCTTCAATGCTTTTGCCATTGTAGCTGGTATCCGGTGCATAGTAGGCCACTACGGCATAACTCAGGTGTTTCAGTTTCCTTTTTTTCAACCGGGCCAAAATATGATCAGTCACCTGTTTTCGTACTTCCGGACGTTGCAATCTTGCTATGATGGAGTCCTGCCCGTCGGCCAGCACATCATCCGGCAGCAGGGTGCTGATGGACGTGCTACTGGCAGTATACGGATACTGGTCGATCGTCACTTCGATCCCTTCCTTTCGCGCCGCTTCGATCATCGGGACCGTTTCCCGGCTTCTTCCCCAGTTGTGCTGACCGCTGAGCTTGAAATGAGAAATTTCAACAGGGATCTTTGCTTCCCGCCCGATCGTCAGGGCTTCGTTGATGGCATAGGTCACACTGTCGCCTTCATCGCGCATGTGCGTGGCGTACACCCCGTCGTATTTCGCGGCCACTTTTGCCAGGGCAACGATCTCCGGTGTCTTAGTATAGGTTCCCGGTATATAAATCAAACCTGTCGACAGTCCCACGGCACCATCTTTCATCGCCTTGTCCACCAGTTGCTCCATCCGGCTCATTTCATCGGCTGTGGCGTCGCGGTTGGCGCGGCCCATTACGGCCTTGCGCACATCATTATGCCCAATAAGCGATGCTACATTGATAGAGAGTTTTAGCGAATCCACCCATTGTAAATATTTCCCAATATCCACATTGGAAGAACCGCAGTTGCCGGTGACACAGGTGGTCACCCCGTCGTAAATAAAATTCTTGGCCTCGGGGTCTTTGGTCTCATCGTCTTCCAGGTGGGTATGCACATCGATAAAACCCGGTGCAACGATCAAACCTTTCGCATCGATCGTTTTGGCGGCAGGCATGTTGACATCCCTTCCGATCCTGATGATCTTCCCGTCTTTCACCGCGATATTTCCGTAATACCAGCTGTTGCCGGTACCGTCAATGATCTTACCGTTGGTGATCAGGATATCGCAGGTAGCAGGATCCTGTGCTGATACCAAAATGGGAAAGAGTAATAGGAAAAGGGTGCGTTTCATGCGGTAATTTACGCAAAATCGGAGGAAGCATTTTGTTAATTGAGTGGTATCAGGGAATCGGGTTCACCCGCTTTTTTTGGAATGGCTGCCACTTTTTATACGTGGCGCTGCGCCATAACCACTCCACCGGTCCGTAATTGAAATACTTTAACCAGGCAGTGCTGAGGATGACCTGGAAAATAAACACGATGATCCCGAAGAGTGTGTAATAAACCGGGCCCACCTGCCGCATATAACCCAGTCCGGCGCCGAGGAAAACGAAATTCCCGATCAGCGATTGCATCACATAATTGCTGAAGGCCATTTTGCCGGCAGGGGCCAGCGGGGATAGAATTTTCTTCCCCGTACCGGTTTGAAAACTCAGCATGAACAAACCCACATAGGCCATGGCCAGCGGGGCCACTCCCAGCGCGTAGGCGATCGTCTGGTAGAGTCCCTTGATCTTAAGCTGGAAATAATCGCCCATGTGGTTGCTCATATAATGGGCAAGAAAATAATTCGCGGGTAAACCAATGGCAAGTCCGCCGCCGATGATCCAGTAAAGCAGTTTCCTGTGCTGGCTGATATTCCGGTAAAAATCAGAGCGGCCCACCACGTAACCGATCAGGAAAATACCCAGCACTTTGGGTACACGGCTTACAAAAAATAAATAGTTGTACCGGAAAAAGAAACCGCTGATATTCATTTTCAGCTGGTCGAACCAGCTGCCCTCTTTCATTATTTTCATGAACTCCTCCTCCGACTGAATATTCATGAGGGCGCCATCGACCCGGATCCCCGTTTTTACCATTAACTCGGCGGGATAGTTTAAAACCGGCCAGGTCATTTTGGCCCAGTATAATAAAATGGGGGAAAGGGTGAGCACAACACCTGTTATCAGCAAAGTTTTGTTGGAGAATTTCCGAAGCGGCAGCAGGATAAATGCCAGCAGGGCATAAAAGAAAACGATATCGCCGGGCCAGATCAGTAAATGAATGGCCCCGAGTAATAGCATAAAGTATAACCGTCTCCGTATGGTAGGCATGAAGTTGCCACCTCCGGCGACTCCTCTCTTTATCTGCAGGGCAATACCCCAGCCAAAGAGCAGACTGAAAATGGAATAGAATTTTCCTTCGATGAACATATGGTGGAGAAAATTCATCTTTTGATCCCATTCCGGCAGCAGGTAGGGACCGGTGGCTTTTACCTCGTCATTATACCAGCTGAACCCGTTGAGGTTAGCGATGAAAATGCCCAGGATGGCGAAACCCCGGAGGACATCCATAAAGATCTCCCGCTCCTTGTTTTGGACAGGCAACAATGATTGCATAAGGAAAATGGTTGGTTTTGTTTCAGCCTGGATCCCGAATGAGATCCGGCTTTGATAAATATAAGCAAATCAGTCCACAGTAGGCAGTCTGCAGTCGGCAGTCCGCAGTCGGCAGTCCACAGTAGGCAGTCATGCAGCCATACAGCCATGCAATAGGACAGGATTTGTGGAAAATCAGCGGCATTGGTGACTGTTGTCACCCGTAAAAGGCAGCCAATGGCTTTAGATTTACGATTCGAATCAGATGACACAAAACAAATGGCTTAAATTGGTATTGATTTGCCTGCTTTGCCTGGCAATCGTAACTGCTGTTGTTGTGCTGACTGGAATTCTTTAATCTATAAACTTATTGTTATGAAACCAAACATGGGAAATGTCGACCGTATCATCCGCGTATTGATCGCGGCTGTTTTTGCTTACCTCTATTTCAGCGGTACGGTAACCGGCACACTGGGATTGATCCTTGTAATCCTCGGCGGCGTATTCGTGCTGACCAGCCTGGTGGGATTTTGCCCGCTGTATACCCTGGTGGGGTTGAATACCTGTCCGAAGAAGTAAAGCAGCCTCCTCAATAACCAATCTTCTAGCGACCCCTACTTGGCCGGGTCGAACCGCCGTCCTGCGGAGAGTGGCCCTTGTTGGTGCCCCCTGGTTTCCTTAAATTCATGGAATAGGTAATAGAAATCAAGGGCTTAAATTTTATTACGTGAAAAACTTACTCATATTTTTTATATCAATTAGTTTGTGCTACTGCAAAAGTAGTGATGAGGGCGAAAGAGAGAAAAAGACCGAGCTGCAAAACGGGGGTTATGCGTTGCTTCCATACGTGATAAATCAAGAAGGTGACACATTAATACAAGGTATTGGGAAGTATTATTCAAACGAGGGGAAGCTAACAGACGAAATAGAATTCAAAAATTCAAAAAAAAGTGGGTGGCATAAGACATATAATTCCGAAGGAATTTACAGCAAGATATTTTACGTAGATGGTCTTGCAACAGGGGAAGGTTTTTTTTATGGCAAATCCGGGAAAATTGATGCAGAAAGTTTTTATGAAAGAGATAAAATGTGCGCAACTAAATATTTTAATTCTTCTGGCAAGATTAGACTGATTAATTTTTATGATGATACAAAAGTTTTTTATGCCGTTAAGTTCGATAGTGCTGGAAAAATAAGTAATGAAAAGGGAGTAGTTTTCGCGTATAATTTTATATATAATCAACAACCAGATTCGGTTAGGGTAGGTACTTTATTTGAGGCAAAAATTCCGGTAGTTATTTTAGAAGGTCATATTACTAATATTGAGGCAGTAAGGTTCAATCCTAAGTATGAAATATTTGAGGTAATAGACTCTCTTCCTATAAGAAATTATTTTGCTGTTTTTCAAACTTTTTTTGATGAACCAGGACAACAGACAATAGGTATTGTAGGCGAATTGAGAGCAAATGATGGAAGGCTTGTAAGAAAAGATACTCTATATAAGATCATTAATGTGATAACCAACAAGGGCGCAGAAATTGATCGTTGATTTTTGAACATTTTTTCGCAACACGGAATTTCACTTCTAAATTCTTCACTCCTCTGTTCTTTATTCTTATTTCCCTTTGTTAATGCTCCTTGGTTTCCTTAAGGTCAGCGAATCCGGTAATGCACCGGGAAATACCAATAAGGGCGGGAAAATATTTTATTACCGCTATTACGATATCTCCTGCCCGTCTACTTCGAGCGAAGCGAGAAGTCTTTTTTTTACCCCCCACCTGCATTGTCATTCCGAGCGCGGCGAGGAAGCTGACCTTGGGACAGATCTTACTTGATTTTTTGACTGATTGAGGTTCCTCGCTTTGCTTGATTGAGGTTCCTCGCTTTGCTCGGAATGACATGATTTAGTAAGAGAGAAATAATTAGATTTCTCGCTTCGCTCGAAAT
>JBGATE010000015.1:0-28714 GCA_044229375.1 Chitinophagaceae bacterium | reverse complement strand
ACCTCCCGTGAACAGATGGCCCTGGGTCAAAAACGATATGATGCGGGAAGCATTTCCAGAAAAGACCTCCTGCAGTTTGAATCGCAACTGGCAAACGACAACTACAATCTGGTAAACGCCAATAATACTTTTCGCAGCAACAGCACACTGATGAAACAACTGCTCCAGCTTCCCTTTTCCTATGATTTCGCCGTGGCGGTTCCGGCGGCCCTTGAACCGCAGGAGTTAGTTATGGCTTTGCCGGGTGCGCAAAAAGCAGCGCTGGATTCCAGGCCGGAAGTAAAGAACAAAGAAATGTCCATCCGGCTGGCGGAAGTAGAGCTGGATAAGGTCAGGGCCGGCGGACTCCCCACGGTGAGCTTTGGCGCAGGTCTTTCCTCCGGTTTTTCCGACAATCATAACAGCAAATACCTCACCCAACTGGGCGACAATTTTTACCAGTCACTCGGGCTGAATGCCAGTATCCCGATCTTCAGCCGGAAACAAACCCGGACGAATATCAGCAAATCAAAGATCAGTATCGAGCAGGCAAAACTGGCGCTGGAGAATACCAAAACAACGCTGAACCAGCAGGTGGAGCAGGCATATATCAATCTGCTGAACGCACAGGCGCAGTATGCGGCAGCCGTCACCCAGTTTAAGATCGCGGAAGAAACTTACCGGATCACCAACGAACAACTCCGGCTCGGCGCTATCAATATGACAGAAGTGCTCCAGCAAAAGAACAGTTATGTACAGTCTCTGCAGTCCTATATCCAGGCAAAATATATTGCTGTTTTGTATAATAAGATCTACCGGTTCTATACCGGTGAACCCATCACATTCTGAAACTGAAAAATATTCAACGATGAAAAAATTCAAATGGATCATATGGCTGATCGTCCTGGCCGGAGCCGCTGTTGCCGTTTGGTTCTGGAAATTCAAACCGGAAAAAACGGAAACCGTACTGGATACGGGGCACGCCTATTATGGTAATATCAGCAATTACGTCACGGCTACCGGCACGGTGCAGCCGGTTGATACGGTAGCCGTAGGAACACAGGTTTCAGGTACGATCCTTAAAGTGTATGTTGATTTCAACTCGCCGGTGAAGAAAGGACAATTACTGGCGCAGCTTGATAAATCCGTTCTGCAGGCGCAGGTGCAGCAGATCAGCGCCAATCTTCAGTCGGCACAGGCCAATGTGACCTTCCAGAAAAGCAATTATGACCGGCAAACTGAACTCTATAATGCCGGCGCCATCAGTAAAGCCGAGCTGGAGGCGGCATTGTACCAGTACCGGAGCGCCAGCGGATCGGTGGGTAGCATCCGGGCGCAATTGGTATCGGCACAAAAGAACCTTTCTTTTACGAATATCTATTCACCGATTGACGGTACGGTATTATCAAGAAGTGTAAGTGAGGGGCAAACCGTGGCAGCCAGCCTTAGCACACCCACTTTATTCAGTATTGCCAGGGATCTTACAAAAATGCAGGTGCAGGCTTCCGTGGATGAGGCCGATATCGGCAATGTACAAACAGGTCAGCGGGTGGAATTCACCGTAGATGCATTTCCGGCAGATACATTTCCAGGAACCGTGAAAGAGATCCGGCTTCGTCCGTCGGTATCCGCCAATGTAGTTACCTATACCACTATCATAGACGCGCCGAACCCGGAATTAAAACTAAAGCCCGGCATGACTGCCAGCATTACGGTTTATACCAAGGAAACAGACAGTGTATTGCTGGTGCCGGCAAAAGCCACCGCGTTTAAGCCCGATTCGGTCCTTGCCAGGGTTTACACCATCGAAAGGGAACATGCAGGAAAGGCTGACAGCTCAGCGTATGTGCCCGGTAACCGTGGATTTGTCTGGCTGAAAAAAAATAACAGCATTATCCGGCAACCGGTGATTACCGGTATGGATGATGAAACACAGGTTGAGATCTTATCCGGGCTAAGCCTATCCGATGAAATTGTGATGGGCTATCAGCAATTGAAAGTGACAAAAAAATCAACCGCTAAAAGTCCTTTTATGCCAACCCGTACCGGTGGCGGATCGGGCCGGCAGCGACCCTAAACAGGAAATGGTTTAAACCCTGAAAAATGTCAGAAAAAATTCTTGAAATAAACAACCTGGTCAAGGAATTCAAAACGGGAGCCGAGACCGTCCGGGCACTGAGAGGGGTTTCGTTTTCTGTTGAGAAAGGAGAGTTTGTTTCCATCATGGGCGCCAGTGGTTCGGGGAAATCAACTTTACTGAACATATTGGGTTGCCTGGATAAACCGACGGGGGGCGAATACCTGCTGGATAGCGTGAATGTAAAAGAACACTCCAGGAATGAACTGGCCAAACTCCGGAACCGGAAGATCGGTTTTGTATTCCAGTCATATAACCTGCTGCCCAGGACATCTGCTCTCGAGAATGTGGAATTGCCCTTACTCTATAACCCGGCTGTTTCCACAAAACTGAGACATGCCAAGGCGATCAGCGTTCTGGATGCGGTGGAACTCAGCAACCGACAACAGTATACGCCCAGCCAGTTGTCGGGCGGGCAACAACAGCGTGTGGCC
Organism: Chitinophagaceae bacterium; assembly: GCA_044229375.1. Classification (GTDB taxonomy): domain Bacteria; phylum Bacteroidota; class Bacteroidia; order Chitinophagales; family Chitinophagaceae; genus JJ008. The sequence continues at coordinate 26,164 of JBGATE010000015.1, read as the reverse complement.
ATTGCAAGAGCCCTGATCAATGACCCGGTGATGATACTTGCCGATGAACCCACCGGTAACCTCGATACAAAAACCTCGTATGGAATCATGGCCCTGTTACAGGACCTGAACAGGAAGGGCGTAACGATCCTCTGTGTTACCCATGAACCCGATATTGCCGCCTTTACCGGCCGAACCATCGTACTCAAAGACGGGAAAGTGATCCGGGATGAAAAGAATGAACATATAAGGTCGGCAAAAAAAGAGCTTGATGCCATGCCGGCAAATGATGAACCTCAAAAAAAATCAGGATGAAGATCATCAACCTATTACGACTGGCCTGGCGGGCATTGCTCCGAAATAAATTGCGGGCATTGCTTACGATGCTCGGGATCATCACCGGCGTAGCGGCCGTGATCACAATGGTCTCTATCGGCCAGGGCTCCAAACAAAGTATCCGCAGCCAGTTATCCGTTATGGGCGCCAACATGATCACCATCCGGCCTTATCGTGGCCAGGCACAGGGCGGCCCCATGCTTGGCGCTTCGAGCCTGCAGAACCTGAAAGTATCGGATGTCAGTGCCATTAAAAAATCTGTCACCCATATTACGGCAGTCTCGCCGGCCGTATCCTCCAGCGGCCAGGTCATCAATGCTGCGAAGAACTGGCCCACCTCCATTCAGGGAGTCGGCCCGGAATATTTGGGTATCCGTGAATGGAAACTGAAAGATGGTGTGATGTTTACGGAAAGTGATGTACGATCGGCCGATAAAGTATGCCTGCTGGGACAAACAGTGGTCGATAATCTTTTTGCGCCCGGTGAAAACCCTGTTGGGCGAACCATCCGTTTCAAAAAGATTCCGATCAAGGTTATTGGTGTGCTGGCCGAAAAAGGTGAAAATACATTCGGGCAGGACCAGGACGACATCATCATCGCTCCGTATACAACCGTTCAGAAAAGAATATTGTCCATTGACTATATCCAGACCATTTATGCTTCCGCAACGGATGAGAACAGTGCCCCCCTGGCCACCGTTGAGATCACTGCCGCCTTGAGAAAGTCACATCAATTACAGAACAACGATGCAGATGATTTCACGGTTCGTACGCAGGCGGAACTGATCAGCACCATCAGCTCCACCAGCGAACTGCTGACGGTGCTTTTAGCAGCGATCGCGGGTATCTCCTTATTGGTAGGCGGGATCGGGATCATGAATATCATGTACGTATCGGTGACGGAACGGATCAAGGAGATCGGGTTGCGCATGTCACTCGGGGCCAGAGGGAGAGATATATTATTACAGTTTTTGACAGAAGCATTCATGATCAGCATAGCGGGAGGTGTTATTGGGGTGATCCTGGGCATCAGCGCTTCAAAACTTGTAACTGCTATGCTTGACTGGCCAACCCTGGTTACGGAATCATCAGTGATCTTATCCTTTGCCGTATGTGCTATTACAGGTGTTTTCTTCGGTTACTATCCGGCGCTAAAAGCATCCAGGCTAAACCCGATCGAGGCGTTGCGGTATGAGTGAGAGGATCCGGCAGCATTCATTTGCCCGGGTCTTATAAAAGCTCCGGGGGTTAAATTCGCCCGCTGGTTGCTGAAATGAACTGCTCAAGGGCTCGCAAGAGGGATCAGATCAGTTCGATCTCAAAATTCACCAGGTCCTTGAACTGCTGTATCCTCGCATCGATGTCGGGTTTGGTCACTTCCTTGAGGCGGGTGGGACCGAATTTCTCCACGCAGAAACTGGCCATAGCGGATCCTACGATGATCCCTCGTTTCATATTTTCAAAGGAAATATCGTTTGATTTGGCCAGATGTCCCATGAAACCACCGGCAAAAGTATCACCGGCACCTGTGGGATCAAATACATCTTCCAGCGGAAGAGCGGCTGCAAAGAACACTTCATCTTCATGAAAAAGCAGTGCTCCGTGTTCTCCCTTTTTAATGATGAGATAGCGGGGTCCCATCTGCATGATGGCTTTGGCCGCTTTCACCAGCGAGAAAAGACCGGTTAACTGGCGGGCTTCCGCGTCGTTGATAATAAGCATGTCCACATACCGCATAACGATCCTCAGGTCCGGCATGGCAGACTCCATCCAGAAATTCATGGTGTCCATCGCAATGAGCCTAGGACGCTGATGGAGTTCCTGGATCACATTCAATTGTGTTTTCGGGTGCAGGTTGCCGAGCATCAGGAATTCAGCGCCCTGGTAGCTGTCGGGGATCCGGGGATCAAAATCGGCCAGCACATTCAGGTCGGTCACCAGCGTATCGCGGCTGTTCATGTCCTCGTGGTAACGCCCGCTCCAGAAAAATGACTTCTTGTCCTTCACTATTTCAACCCCGTCAAGATGCACTCCCCGGCTCCGTAATTCATCCATTTCGTCATGGGGAAAATCATAGCCAATAATGGATATCTGCTGCACGGGTCTTACAAAATTGCAGGCCGCATACGCCACATAAACAGCCGAACCCCCGATGATCTTTTCCGTTTTCCCGAAAGGAGTTTCGATCGCATCAAAAGCCATTGTACCGACGGTGATAAGAGACATAGTTGGAGGTTAAAAGTTATTGAGTTACATTGGTTAAATCAGTCATACTGGTCAAATCGGTCATATTACTCAATAATGTATTCACTTTCTATTATGGTTTTGATTCATCTGACCTATTTGCCATTTTGACCATTTTCCGCGGGCAATATTACCACTAATAAGGGAATCCATGAATTCAGGAATGTCACAAACCCGGATCATTCATTACCCGACCCCGAACCGCCGCTCATAGCAGAATTCCCCTTTTGGCATGACCTGATTAACCTCCCGAAGCTATCGGGCTCTCCCATCAACAAATTAACTTTTATCTTTGGCCATGGCCAGGACACAACGAAAAAAAGCATCCAAAAAAGAACTGATCCTCCGCAGGGCCGCGACGATGTTCCGGGAAAAGGGATTTTCCGCCACATCCATGCGCGACCTTGCCGAAACAGTGGGTATCGAAGCGGCCAGCCTTTACAATCATATCCGCTCCAAGAATGAGATCCTGGAAGCTATTTGTTTTGATGTGGCCAATATTTTCAATACGAATATGGAGGCGGTGGAAAGCAGCCGCCAAAAATCCATTTCAAAGATCGAGGAACTGCTCCGCTTTCATATCCGGCAGATGGTGCAGAACTACGAAGCGGTTTATGTGAGCGACCGGGAATGGAAGCACCTGGACGAACCTTATCTGTCCAATTTCCAGAACCAGCGCCGGAGTTACCGGAAAAAATTCGCAGGGATCATCGAAGAAGGTATCGAAAGGAATGAGATCCGGAAAATTGACGCCCCCACCGCCGTTTTGATCATCCTCCATGCCGTCAGCGGTATCGAAAGCTGGCACCGCAGCAAGGCCAGGATCGGAGCACAGGAGCTGGAGGAAAATATGTTGATGATCATGATCGACGGTTTACGAAAACACCCCTAGTTATGTCCATTCATTTTCACCCGCTCACCGTAAAAGAAATAAGAAGAGAGACCCCCGAATGCGTATCGGTCGTTTTTACTATCCCCGAAGAACTTCGGAAAGATTTCGCCTTTCTGCAGGGACAGAGCCTTACCGTGCGTGCTACGATCAACGGGGAGGAAGTAAGAAGGACCTATTCCCTCTGTTCCAGCCCGCTGGAAAATGAATGGCGGGTGGCCATTAAAAAAGTGGAAGGCGGTCTGTTTTCAGTTTTTGCCAATGAAAAACTACGGCCTGGCGATCAGCTGGATGTCATGGAACCGGTGGGCCGTTTTAATACGGAACTGGACCCCGTACAACAAAAGAACTACCTGGCCTTTGCCGCCGGAAGCGGCATTACGCCGGTGCTTTCGATCATCAAGACCACCCTTGCCACCGAACCCCTGAGCCATTTTACACTGGTGTACGGCAACCGCAACCGGGGTTCCGTCATTTTTTTTGAAGAACTGGAGGGTCTGAAAAATAAATACATGGAGCGCTTCAGCCTGGTGTATGTGTTCAGCCGGGAAAGAACGGATACGCCCCTGAATTTCGGAAGGATCGATGCTGAAAAACTAAAGGAACTGGATCAGCTGACCGGTTTTCACGTCATGGATGAATTCTTTATCTGCGGACCCGAAGAAATGATCTTTTGCGTAAAGGATCACCTGGTCAATGCCGGGGTCGATAAAAAGAAAATTCATTTTGAGCTCTTCACTTCACCCGGACAACAAAAAGGTAAAAAGCACAAGGTACAAGTTACCAGCGCTGCCGGGCCGGAGAGCAGGATCACGATCAAACTTGACGGAAGGAGTTTTGAATTTGGTTTGCCCCTGAACAGCGACCTTCCCATTTTAGACGCCGCGCTCAAACAGGGCGCCGATCTTCCCTATGCCTGCAAGGGCGGTATGTGCTGTACCTGCAAGGCCAAACTGCTGGAAGGTGAAGTGAGCATGGATGTGCACTGGGGACTGGAAGAGGAGGAAGTGGAAAAGGGATATATTCTTACCTGCCAGAGCCACCCGAAAACGGAAAAGATCGTGGTGGACTTTGATATCAAGTGAATTATTTTTTAAAAAAACGCCCTACCTGTCATGACAATGCAAATCGTGGTTCTTCCCTGACAAACATCATGAACAATTGCTTCAAACAGGCGTTAGTTTTGGTTACATTTGCTTGCCCGCCGAAGTCTCGGCTAAGCCGAGACGCAGGCGGGCTTCCCAACTAAAAATATCTTATATGCCTGTTCAGGATTTAGAGCAGATTTTTCAGCAAAAGATCGACAATGAAGTGAAGATCGAGCCCCGGGACTGGATGCCGGAAGCTTACCGCAAGACCAATATCCGGCAGATCAGCCAGCATGCGCACAGCGAGATCGTGGGGATGCTGCCGGAGGGAAACTGGATCTCGCGCGCGCCTACGCTTAAAAGAAAAGCCATCCTGCTCGCCAAGGTGCAGGATGAAGCAGGACATGGCCTGTATTTGTATTCCGCCGCGGAAACCCTGGGTACGAGCCGGGAAGAAATGATCAATGACCTGCACAGCGGAAAAGCGAAATATTCTTCCATTTTCAATTACCCCACGCTTACCTGGGCCGATATCGGCGCCATCGGCTGGCTGGTAGATGGCGCTGCCATTATGAACCAGGTGATGCTGACGAGAACCTCCTACGGTCCGTATGCAAGAGCGATGGTCAGGATATGCAAGGAAGAAAGTTTCCACCAGCGCCAGGGTTTTGAATCCCTGCTGATGTTATCAAGAGGCAGTGCCGAACAAAAAGCCATGTGCCAGGATGCCATCAATCGCTGGTGGTGGCCCTCGCTGATGATGTTTGGCCCCAAAGACAGTGAAAGCACCAACAGCGACCAGAGCATGAAGTGGAAGATCAAAAGAAAGACCAATGACGAGCTGCGCCAGAATTTTGTGGACATGATCGCCGAACAGATAAAAGTACTGGGCATGAAACTGCCGGACGATAAACTGAAATGGAATGAATCCAGGAAGCATTACGATTTCGGCGAGATCAACTGGGATGAGTTCTGGCAGGTGGTGAAAGGTAACGGACCCTGTAACAAACAACGGCTGGATGCCAGGAGAAAAGCCTGGGAGGAAGGTGAATGGGTGAGGGAGGAGGGAGCGGCTTATGCGGCAAAAAGAAAGGCAAAGAGCAAAGCTGCCTGATAAAAAACAATCAATATTCAATTATCAATAATCAATTTTCAATGAACCCAGGAGTAAGATTATTCTATTACGGCGACATCCCGGAAGAAAAAGGTGGAAATACTGATTTAAAAGCGACTTCACCGGTTGCCCCTTTAGTGGGCGGAGGGGGTGGGCACGACTGGCCGCTCTGGGAAGTGTTCATCCGCAGTAAAAGCGGTCTCGATCACAAGCATGCCGGCAGTCTGCATGCCGCAGATGCCCAAATGGCGATCGAAAATGCAAGGGATGTGTATACGAGAAGGATGGAGGGGGTAAGTATCTGGGTAGTGGAAAGCAAATACATCACCGCTACCAAACCTGAAGAGGCAGGAGAATTATATGATCCCGCCGAGGATAAGATCTACCGTCATCCTACTTTTTACAATTTGCCGGATGAAGTGAATCATATGTGAGGTGAGTTGTGAATGGTCAATGGTGAATCGTGAAGCGTGAATTCTGAAAAACTAGAAGTAACCATGAAATATAAGACACCCATTCACCATTCACCATTGACCATTCACCATTCACCAATTATATAATGAGTGCTTTAATCAACTATACCATTCATCTCGCCGACAACAGTCTTATTCTCGGCCAGCGCAACGGCGAATGGTGCGGGCACGGACCGGTGCTGGAGCAGGATATCGCGCTGACCAATATCACGCTGGACCTGGTGGGACAAGCCAGAAGTTTTTACCAATACGCGGCCCAACTCATAAACGGAAAAATGGAGTCAGCAGTCCCTAAAATCCCCGCCTGGAAGAGTGGGGAGGCTTCGGAAGACACATTGGCCTATCACCGGGCAGAAAGGGAATTCAAAAATTGCCTGTTGGTTGAACAACCCAACGGCGACTGGGCGCAGACCATTCTAAGGCAGTTCCTGTTCAGCACCTACCAGTATTACCTGTACCAGTATTTACAGGAATACAAGGATGATACCCTTAGGGCCATTGCCGAAAAATCCCTGAAGGAAGTGAGTTACCACCTGCGCTGGAGCAGCGAGTGGGTGATCCGCCTGGGTGACGGAACGGAAGAAAGCCATCAGCGTATCGAAAAGGCCATCACTGAATTATGGCGGTATTCAGGTGAACTCTTCATTCCCGCCCCTTATGAAAAAGAACTGGGCATCGATGTCGCCGTCCTTAAATATCAATGGTCGCAAAAGGTCAAAACCATCTTTGATGAAGCGACGTTGAACGTTCCTTCCGGCGTATTCATGCAGGAAGGAGGCAAAACCGGAATCCACACGGAACATCTTGGTTTTATCCTCACAGAACTGCAATACGTGCAAAGGGTTTATCCCGGTTGCAAATGGTAATCATGATGACACCTGCTATTGATAAAAAAGCGCTCTATGTCTACCTGGAAGAGATAAAAGACCCGGAAGTGCCGGTTCTGTCCATCATCGACCTGGGAATCATAAGAGATATCATACTGCATGATGACGAACTGGAAGTGATCATTACCTCCACTTATACCGGTTGCCCGGCCATGGATATGATCGCGACCCAGATACGGATCGAACTGGCCACCCTGGGCTTTAAAAAAGTAAAGATCACCCATGCGATCAGTCCGCCCTGGACCACCGAATGGATGAGCGAGGAAGGAAAAAGAAAACTGAAGGAATACGGCATTGCGCCCCCCAATCCCAAACAACAGGTCTGCGATGAAAAACTATTCGCGGCTGCGGAAGCGGTGCAATGTCCCCATTGCGATTCCTGGCACACGCACCGGGTGAGCGAATTCGGAAGTACGGCCTGCAAGGCGTTATACCAGTGTGACGACTGCAGGGAGCCGTTTGATTATTTCAAGTGTCATTAGCAGCCGGAATAATTATCTTCGTTACCTAAAATTTATGGCATGTCATCCATTCTCTTTGAGATAAAAGATGCTGTTGCATTCATCACACTTAACCGGCCGGAAAAACTCAATGCTTTCAACCGGGAAATGGCACTGCTGATGCAGGAGAAACTGGATACCTGTAAAAGCGATGAAGTTCGTTGCGTTTATATCACTGGTAACGGAAAGGCTTTTTGTGCCGGGCAGGATCTTGCCGAAGTGGTTGACCCGAACGGACCCGGCATGTCGCGCATACTCAGTGAACATTATAATCCCATCGTCACCCGTATACGGGAACTGGAAAAACCCGTGATCGCCGCTGTCAACGGTGTTGCCGCAGGGGCAGGCGCCAACCTGGCGATCTGTTGCGATATTACGGTAGCAGCGGAGTCGGCCTCCTTTATTCAGTCCTTTTCAAAGATCGGGCTGGTACCGGATACCGGGGGCAGTTTCTTCCTTCCCCGGCTGATCGGCTGGCAAAAAGCCACTGCCTTAATGATGCTGGGCGGGAAAGTGGCGGCGGAAGATGCGGAAAAGATGGGCATGATCTATAAATGGTATGAAGATGTGCTGTTCTCCGCGGAATCCATTAAACTGGCAGAAACCCTTTCCCAAATGCCCACCAGGGCGTTGTTCCTTATCAAAAAAGAACTGCAATGGTCTTCCACGCAAACCGTTTATGAGCAGTTGCAGAATGAAGATAAACTGCAGCTAATGGCTGCGCAGACGGAAGACTACAAAGAAGGAGTGGCTGCCTTTATGGAGAAAAGACAGCCTGTATTCAAAGGAAAATAATGCCGCATATGAATCCTGAAAAAGATAAACTCGCCCGGGATGTTGTTGCCCATATGATGGAACATGACCTGTTCAGCCAATGGCTCGGAATAGAGATCCTGGAAATAAGGGAGGGATACAGCAGGATCCGGATGACGGTAAGAAAAGAAATGGTGAACGGGTTTGGCATCGTTCATGGCGGGATCGCCTTTTCCCTGGCCGACAGCGCTTTTGCTTTTGCCTGCAATAACCGGAATATACTGTCGGTGGCGCTGGATACATCCATCAATTTCATCAAGCCGGTGAACGTGGAGGATATGCTGATTGCCGAAGCAAGAGAACTGCATAATGGAAAATCAACAGGCTTGTATCATATCCGGGTTACCAACCAGAAAGACCATGAAGTAGCCGTGTTCAAGGGACTTTGTTACCGGACGGACAGGAAGTTGGTGGAGGGGGTGTGAAGTATATAAAGTATATAAAGAAAGTATTTAAAGTATATAAAGTATATAAAGGGAGTGGATAATTTCAGGTAATTTGTGATTATTATGATTAAACTTTTTTACAAATGGAAGGGGATTGCCGTTTTGGATTTGAGGAGCTTGAACTTTGGAAAAAAGTCAGAGTATTTAAAAAGGAAATAAGTCGTTTAGCCAGGAACCTCCCTTCAGAGGAAAAATTCAGGCTGACCGACCAGCGCATTCGCAGCTCGAGGTCAATTAATGCACTACTTTCAGAGGGACACGGCCGCTTTACCTATCCGGACCAGATTCATTTCTGCATACAGGCCAGGGGATCATTAACTGAGACCGTCAATCACCTGATTGATTCCCGTGACGAAGGTTATATCCCGGAAGAAATGCTGAATGATTTAAAATCAAAAGCTAAAGAGATCGAGAGAATGTTAAACGGATATCTCATCTTTCTCCGTAAAAAAAGAGACGAACCGGGTTTGGGCAGAGGCCGTGGTTAGTGTGTGAAGCTGGAATTGTTTATGTAGTAAATTAAGTAAGTAATGTAAATACAGTATATAAAGTATAAAAAGTATATAAAGTCATCGTGATTGCTTATACGCTCCCATAGGTATTAAAATCCCTGTATACATTATTTACCTTATTTACTGTATTTACTTTATATACTGTATTTACTTAATTTACTAACCCCATTTCCACCGGACGAAAAACCCCACTTACCTTATATACCTTATAAACTAACCATGACCTACGAATTCAACGGATACAAACCCGTCATCCACCCTTCCTCCTTCGTGCATCCGCAAGCGGTGGTAACCGGGAATGTCATCATAAGGAAGCACTGTTATATCGGTCCGGGGGCCGCGTTAAGAGGGGACTGGGGCCGGATCATTATTGAAGACGGCTGCAATGTACAGGAGAACTGCACGATCCATATGTTCCCGGGCATTACGGTTCTGCTGAAAGCCGGGGCCCATATTGGGCATGGCGCGATCATACATGGCGCCACGATCGGGAAGAATTGCCTGGTGGGAATGAACGCGGTAGTCATGGACAATGTGGAACTGGGTGATGAAAGTATTGTTGGAGCTTTAACCTTTATCAGGGAAGGTGAAAAGATCCCCTCGAGAAGTTTAGTGGTCGGCAACCCCGGGAAGATCATCAAAAAGGTTACAGATGAAATGATCGCCTGGAAGACCGAAGGCACCCGGCTTTACCAGCAATTACCCGGGGAAATGGCCAAAAAATGGAAAAAGTGCCGGCCACTGACTCGAGAGGGTAAGAATAAAGTAGTTCAACCGAAGGTATATTATAGCCTAAAAGACAATAAATAATGGATTTTCTGGTAAAAAAGTTGCAAACAACTTGCATTTTAGATACGCTGTTATTACTTTTACATCCCTTCTCGATTCAATTCCTCCCAAAGACCTTTCATAAGACCTTAATTTCCACCGTTCCTGCAGGAAACCCCCTGAGTTTAACATCCTGTTGATAGCCACTTTTCCATGCCTTGGAAACCAGTTTATCCCAAACTGTGTAATCTATTATTATTCATAAAACTTTGAGCATGAAAAAGTATTACCTGTTTTTTCTTTGGGCAACATTGGGTATTTCCAATCTTGTCTTTGGGCAGCCCACACAGCCACCTGTCCCTCTTACCTGTAATTCTAACAATTGTACACAACCCACTTCCGAAACCTGTCCTCCGGGAGGGTCAACGGTGGTAACCAGCTTTTCAGGTGCCACACTCCGTTCCGGTAGCCCCACATCTCTTCCGGCAGTGTATACTTTCTGGAATATAGCAACGATAAGTGGACAGCAAATCAATGCGACTGTTACAGTGGAATCACAGTCGAATTGCAACATGACCGGGACCAATTTCAGCATAGACGATGATGCCGCTACAGACCAGGTAGGAAACAGTATAGCATCATTTTTTGCGCCACGCATCCGGTCTTCCAGTAATACACTTGGAAATACTGATATAAGAGGGTATGTCCAGTTTACAATGCGGTTTTACCTGGAGAACGGTACAGGGGGTCAACAATATCCGGGTGATTATACCACTGTTCCGCCAAGCGGTGGTCTCCAGGGCCTAAACTACATACACTATGATATAGATGGTTCAACTGTTGGTTCCGGTGGTGGTTGGTTCCGTGAAACTGGCGTTGTACAAAATGTAGCCGGCTCCGTTATCAATGGTGATGTTTCAACAGAACTGGCACTCTATACATATGCCGATGGTGTGAACTGGAGAGGTTTTGCCGGCTCTGTTTGCGAACGTACAGGTGTTTCCCGTTGCGCCCAGGTTGCCGCTGCCGCCACTTATTCCACTCCGCAAACTTCTATCACCTTCCGCATGGGTTATGATTATAATTATGTAAGCGGTAGCACCTATGGAACTTCGCCTATAAGGCAATACGGCTCCCGTTTCGGTTGCTTTAGTTTTCCGTCGCAAATCCCCCTGCCTGTAAAACTGATCAGTTTCACAGGTACGTATAAAAACAACAATACCTTGTTGAACTGGACGGCCGAGAACCAGGTTGATTTCGCCGGTTATGAGATCGAAAGAAGCGAGGACGGTATCTCCTTTAATGGTATTGCCCTGGTAAACAAACAGGGAACCGGCCTGGAAAAACAACAATACCAGTACACGGATAACCTGGCCCAGGCCAATGGCAATGTGTATTACTACCGCCTCAGAATGATGGATATAGACGGCAAATTCAATTACAGCAATATTATCATGATCAGAAGGGACGGATTGAAACCCGGTATCTCGATCAGTCCCAACCCCATCATCAGCGGGGGACCCGCCACTGTCCGGTTTGAAACATCCCGGAGAGGAACGGTCGAACTGCGAATTGCGGACATGAGCGGGAGAGTGGTATTGCGCCAGCAAAATATTGTATATGAAGGGGCGAACAGCGTTGCCCTCAATAACCTGAACCGGCTTCAGCCCGGCATGTATATGCTGCAGGTAATTGACGGAGAGGAAATACAAACGACCAAGATCTCGATCGCACGGTAAATTTTCCCTTAAAAACCAGCTATAAAAGACGGCGTTACTGCCGTCTTTTTTTATTTACTGCCGGCCATCACGCGGTCAGCACACCCTTAAAAAAATTCTTCCGCGGCTTTCAAAAATGATGTAATTTAATCCTTGCTTTATCCACCCGGCTTTGATCGGGTGTAACCCTTTAAAAATGCAGCTATGAGAAAAAGTCTACCCCTGTTTTCCTTTATTTCCGCAACTATCTTACTGGCCGGCAGCCTGGCCGCCCAGCAACCCGACCGTTTTGCCTATGCCATTACGGACATGCAGCCCAACAGCACCAACTGGAGCTTTCTCCGCAAACTAAACCTGCAGAACGGCGAATACAGCCAGGTCCTGCTCCAGGGCAATGACGTGAATGCAACAGCCTACGAAGCCGCCAGCAAAAAACCCGCCGCCCCGATGACGGATGCCCGTTTCGGCCAATGGGTGAACGCCCCCTTTGGCACGGGTGTGGCCGCCATGGCATTCGACAAAAGAAATAACCGTCTTTATTATACCCCGATGTTCGTGGACCAGCTCCGGTATATCGACCTGAAGACCATGAAGGTCTATTTCGTCACCGACCTGGCTTTTACCGGAAAGCCGGTCAAATCCTCCGACCAGGGCAATATCGTTACCCGGATGGTGATCGCCTCGGACGGAAACGGTTATGCCATGACCAATGACGCCACCCAGCTGATCCGCTTCAGCACGGGGAAGAAAGCAAGTATCGTTGACCTCGGGGCGATTGTGGATGATCCCGCCAACAAGAATATTTCCATTCATAATTCCTGCAGCAGCTATGGCGGCGATATGATCGCCGATGATGACGGCAATCTTTATGTATTCTCGGCCCGTAACAATGTTTTTAAAATTGACCTTTCATCAAAAGTGGCCAAATACCTTGGCGTGATCACTGGTTTACCCAACGGGTTTACCGTGAACGGCGCCGCCGTGAACGATGAGAACCGCGTATTGGTAGCCAGCGCCGCTGTTCAGGCCGGTTCTTATTTCACTGTGGATATGAAAAGCCTGGCCGCCGCTCCATATACTGTTGCCGGTATTGTATGGCAAAGCTCAGACCTTGCCAACAGTAACCTGCTGGCCTCCGGTAAAAAATCATCTGAACCCATTGAGCTGATGCGTAACCGTCCTGCGGAAACCATTGAAGCAAGCAGGGTCAGCATCTACCCCAACCCGGTAACGAATAACCAGTTTGTGATACAGTTCGGCCAACTGGAGCCCGGCGCCTATACCATACAGGTTACGGATGTAACGGGGCGCCAGGTATTGCAGCAGTCCGTGAATGTGAACAATGAAATGCAGGTGCAAAAAATTAAACTGAATGCTTCCGCTTCCAAAGGCGTTTACCTCGTCAAAGTGGTCGACGGAGCCGCAAGGACCGCGTTCAGCACCAAGATCGTCGTTCAATAAACAATGTCCCTGACGACAAAAATGCCCTGTCTTCCCTGGCGGGGCATTTTTATTTACCCTTCTGCCGCCAGATCTCTTTTACCAGTTTGGCAGTGGAATCAAAATCGGGACACTTCCCGTCACCCCCACCGGTGAAGCCTCCCGAAGGGGCGCAGATCCGCTTACAAATGTCGTCGTAGGCGATATTGTAAAAATCGCAGCAATCGGCCGTGAAGAGGTACACTTTTTTCCCTTTATAAGAGTACTCATCCACCCTTATCGGAGTGGTGGGAGGCGTTTCCCGGGATGCCTCATCGATCAATTTCTGTACACAGGCCGGGATGACCGCCGAATCATTTTCAGGCCCCTCATCTTTCTTACTTTTTTTTTCGCTGCAATCGGAGGCGGTCAAAAAAGGGACCGCAAGTAATAATAAGAGAAGTCGCATAAGTCGGGTGTTAGTGATCACTAAAGTATATTTTTGCAGCTTCACACAAAAATTCAGTTTTGGAGAAAAGCAATTTTGTTGACCAGATCCGCATTTTCTGCCGCAGCGGGCACGGGGGAGCCGGGAATAAGCATTTCATGCGCAATAAGTTCACCGCTATGGGCGGACCCGATGGCGGGGACGGAGGCCGGGGCGCTCATATCATATTAAAAGGCAACCGAAACCTGTGGACCCTGCTGCACTTGCGCTATCACAAAAATGTACTCGCGGAAGACGGTGAAAAAGGAGGAGCCAATAATTCACACGGAAGGGACGGTAAAGACATTATCATTGAAGTACCTCTGGGTACTGTTGCCAGGGATGAAGAAACCGGCAACCAGGAAGTGGAGATCCTGGAAGACGGGCAGGAAGTGATCTGGCTCCCGGGAGGAAAAGGCGGATTGGGAAATTCTCATTTTGCAACCGCCACCAACCAGGCCCCCGAATACGCGCAACCAGGTTTGGACGGAATAGAAGGATGGAAGGTGCTGGAGCTGAAAGTACTGGCCGATGTGGGACTGGTAGGATTTCCCAATGCAGGCAAGTCCACCCTGCTTTCGGTGATCACGGCGGCCAAACCCAGGATCGCCGATTATGCCTTTACCACCATTACGCCCAACCTGGGGATCGTGGAATACCGCGACGGGAAAAGTTTCTGCATTGCCGATCTTCCCGGTATCATCGAAGGCGCCTCGGAGGGAAAAGGACTGGGACACCGGTTTCTCCGGCATATTGAAAGAAATGCCGTTCTGTTATTCCTGATACCGGCCGACAGCAATGATCATAAAAAGGAATTTGATATCCTGGTCAGCGAACTGGAACAGTATAACCCGGAACTGCTCCACAAACAGTTCATTATCGCCATCAGCAAAAGCGATATGCTGGATGATGAACTGAAAGAAGCCATTGAGAAAGAATTACCTGAAAATATTCCGCATCTTTTCATTTCTTCTGTTACACAGCAGGGACTGACGGAACTGAAGGATTTGTTGTGGAAAGTGCTGAATGAGCCGGTGGATGTATAAGCACCAAGAAACAAGATACAAGATCCAAATAAGCTCCAAGTTCCAAGCTCCAAGAACCAAAGAAGCACCAAATTAGAAATTAAAAAAAGACCCTGTTATTACCAGGGTCTTTTTACTTTTTGTTTTGCGTGGATTTGACTTATAAAGTGACTTTATACAACACTGTAAGTAAATCCGTGAATAAGAAAGGGAAACTAAAATCAGCGGAGGCTATTTATCCCGATAGCTATCGGGATATGATTTGGTGCTTGGTCCGGCCCCCAAACCCCCGCAAGGGGGCCTTGGGCCGTTCACAAAGTAAAATTTCCTATTAACTACGCTGTTTCACAATCGACTTCGAAATACGTTCTCATCAAGGAAAGGAAAATTTATAGCCTGCGGAGTCTATTTTTAATTTCTAATTTGGTGCTTCTTTGGAGCTTGGAACTTGGAGCTTGGAGCTTATTTGGATCTTGTTTCTTGTTTCTTGGTGCTTTATAACGCAACCTACCAATTAGTAAGCTCGCTCAACAGTGTCACAAGCCGCCTTCAGCAACGAATTCCCGTCCGCCGCGTCCTGCCATTTTTCCCACAGCATCACCCCGTTGGCTATATCTTTTGCCAATTTAGCTTTTCGCTTTACCGTATACTGCCCGTTGTAATAAATGGTGTAATTGATAAATCCACCCGCCGTAACCACGGCTGAATCATATTGCGGGTTACCTCCCTGGGCAAGGATGGTTTTATAGGTAAGCACGGTATTGGTTTGCGTGATCCCTGAGGGTCTTCCATAGGCGGGCAATCCCAGCACACACTTGGATGCCGGCATTCCCCGGGTGTTCAGCCAGTAATTGAGGCAGGTTTGCGCCAGCGCATAGTCGCTATGATGTTTATACGGAACCGAAGTGCTGAAATCATCATAGGCCATCACGTTGAACATGTCCACGTAAGGAAAGATCTCGTTACGGATGGCATCCCTGTTCCCGCCCGCATATTTTCCCGCCGTGATCGCGGCAGATAAATAATAACGGCCGTCGCGGTGCAGTGAGTCGGACAGCTCTTTCATCAGTTCGGTAAAGGTCTGGTCGGTGCCATTTGCCGTTGTGGGATATTCCCAGTCCATATCCACCCCGTCAAGATCATTCACCCTGACAGCATTCATGACCTGCCTGATAAAATTATTGCGGCCCGCTGAAGTGGCGGCCATATTCGTGAAATAGGTTTTCCCGTCACCGGAGCCGTCATTGATACCCAGGAAGATCTTCGCGCTATTGGTCCTTGCCTTATCTCTTACCGCGGTAAGTGTGGCTGTGGGAGCTGAGGGCGCAGACAAACCGCCTGCACTGTTCACCGTATAGAAAGAATAGACCACCACATTGGTCATCCGGAACTTCACATCGGGCACATCGGCCAGGCTTCTGTAGGAAGGGAAATAACCCACCACATAATACCCGAACGGGGCCGGTGGCTGAATGATGGCGGCGGTGAATGCAGAGGCCGTTGAACTGCAACCGACCGTTCCGCCGCTTGCATTTTTTGGCTGCACATACCAGTAAAGAAGCTGGCTTGATTGAAAAACCGGTACAAGATAATTGTACGTTGTACCCGAAACATTGGCGGCGATGACTGTTGCAGTGGCTGCCGAAGCACCGAGATATACATCATAACCGGTAGCGCCGCTTACGGCTGACCATGACAGTGAAATGCTGGTACCCATGGTAACAAATGCTCCGTTGACAGGAGCCGAATTGGCCGCGCATCCCGGTACCGGTGGAGGCGGGGGCGGCGGGGCATCCCCCTTTTTACTGCAGGCGGTCATTAACAGGGTAAAAGAAAGAGAAACGGCGCCCAACAGCCTGGAACTCATAAGCAATCAATTAAGGCCTTAAGATAATGTATTTGGCGAAAGTTCAGTTTTTTCGTACCTCTTTTTACGTAGGTTTGCTGACTAAATTTTCATTTATGAAGAAATATTTTCTGACGATCATTCTTGCCATCGGCCTGTTCTTTAAATCCTTCGCGGATGAAGGAATGTGGCTGCCCCTGCTGCTGGGACAACAGGTTTATAATGAAATGGTGAAAAAAGGTCTGAAACTTACCAAGGATCAACTGTACAACATCAATAAACCCTCGCTGAAAGATGCCATCATCATCTTTGGCGGCGGCTGCACCGGCGAGATCGTGAGTGCGGAGGGTTTGATCTTTACCAACCACCACTGCGGTTACAACGCTATCGCTTCGGCCAGTACGATGGAGCGCAATTACCTGCAGGACGGTTTCTATGCCCGCAGTAAAAGTGAAGAGATCCCCACAACACTATCGGTCCAGTTCCTCGTACGCATCGATGATGTTACAAAAGAGGTCATGGACTCACTAAAAGGACTTTCCGGCACGGAGCGGGTGCAAAAACAAGGCACGGTCCTCGCCGCCATCAATAAAAGAATGAGCAATGCCGAACAGAATATCGAGACCCGTGTCAGCTCCCTGTTCAAAGGCAACCAGTTCCTGGCTTTTGTGTACCAGCGTTACACCGATGTACGGCTGGTCGGCGCACCTCCCGAAAGCGTCGGCAAGTTCGGCGGCGATACCGACAACTGGGAATGGCCCCGTCACACCGGCGACTTTTCCGTTTTCCGCGTGTACACCGATGCCAAAGGGCAACCGGCCAAATACACGGAAGGCAATATCCCGATGAAACCAAAATGGTATCTGCCCGTTTCACTCAGGCCCCTGAAAGATGGCGACTTTGCCATGATCTGGGGTTATCCCGGCGGCACCAACCGTTATGAAAGTTCCTATGGCATCAAACTGGCCACGGATATCAATAACCCCACGCTGGTGAAACTGCGCGACATGCGGCTGAAATATATGTTTGAAGAGATGAAGAAAGATCCCGCCGTTAAACTGCAACTCTCCTCTTCCTATGCCGGGATCGCGAACTACTGGAAATTCTATGACGGCGAGACCAAGCAGTTGCTGAAATACGATATCTACGGACAGAAAAAAGCCTTTGAAGAAAAATTCAATGCCTGGGCAAAAAATAAACCGGAATATGCAAATATCCTGGCAGATTATGGAAAGGCCTATGAAGCATGGAGACCCTATGCCGAACACCGCCAGTATATCAATGAGGGCATCGCCGGTTCCCCGCTGACCGGTTTTTGCGGCTCGCTGCTCCAGCTGGAAGGTATGCTGGTAAAACCGGGCACCCCTCCCGCGGATATCAAAAAGGCAGCAGAGGCAGCCGATAAACAGAGAAAGGCATTCCTAGAAGAAGAGAACAAGGTATCCGATGAGCATATCGTCGCTTCCGTTACCCGTATGTTCTACGAGGATGTGGTGAAAGAACAGCACCCGATCGGTTTTTACGGCGGACTGAAAGACAAGTTCGGCGCACTTGATGATGATGCCACGTATAAGAAATATGCGGCGGAGATGTTCAAAAACACGATGATCTTTAATGACGCGAAATGGAGCGCTTTCATAGCCAACCCCGATGCCAATACGCTGCAAACGGATCCCGCTTTTGCGCATGCCAGTACATTCTTTACCAATTATACAAGTAAGTACGGCCCGCTTTTCCAGCAGTTCAATGCCCGGAATGCGGAACTGGGCCGCCTCTACCTGAAAGGCATCATGGAAATGGACCCGGTAAAATCCAAAATGATGTACCCCGATGCCACTTTCACCATGCGGGTTAGTTATGGCAATGTAAAATCATACCGTCCCCGCGATGCGGTGTTTTATGATTACGTGACCACCTCCAAAGGCTTGCTGGAAAAATACAAGGCGGGTGATTATGAATTCGACCTGCCGGCCAAACAGATCGACCTGATAAAGAAGAAAGATTTTGGCCAGTATATGGATCCCACCCGCAAGGACCTCGTGATCGGTTTTATCACCACCAATGATATCACCGGCGGCAACTCCGGCTCCCCGGTGATCAATAACCGCGGGGAACTGATCGGCCTGGCCTTCGATGGCAACTATGAGGCGCTGAGCCATAAATTGGCTTTCGACAAGGACCTGAACCGTACCATTTGCGTGGACATCCGTTATGTGCTCTGGTGCATTGATAAGCTGGGAGGCGGAACGAATATTATTAAGGAACTGAAGCTGATGAAATAGCTTTCGAAAAATACCAGCAACCAATACTAACAATAAACCCCTGCGATTGTGCGGGGGTTTTTCTTTGATAGGCCACGGAGACACGAAGACACGGAGGATCACAGAGAGCATCTCCGTGTCCCTGTGCCTCCGTGGTTCAAATTTTTTAACCACAGCGGCCACAGAGTGACTCCGAGGTTCAAAACAAATACATGCATCACACAGCCAGGAATACACAGATTCTCTCCCCGGCTAAAATTCCCCGATTAATTCTTAACATTGTACACCGATTTCATTGAGAAAAAAAATCTTCATACCGGCCCTTATCTGCTTGCTGCATTCCGCGGTAGCCGCCCAGTACACCCGTTTCAGCATTGCCACCGACCTGAGCCTGCAGCACAGTTTTAAAAAAGAGCAGCGCTTCACGGTGATCGGGCAAACCGTCCACGCCCATTTTCACCTTACACCCAAAGAAGGGATCTATGTATGGTTTGCCTACTATTCCAACGGTAATTTCAAAAACGATCTCAGCGCCACGGCCAAATCGCCGCTCACTACACCGCAGCAGATCAATTATGTGAACAAAGCCAATATGCGGCTGAAAAACTTTTCCGTGGGCTGGAAAAAATACCTGAAGGGTGCGGCTGACGCCGAAAGCGGGTGGAGCCTTTATGCCTATGCGGGATTTGGTCTCCTCCTGGGACGAATTGAAAACGCACATTCCGTCGCCATTGATACCGTGGAGTACAACGTACCCGTGATCAGCGGCCGCGCCAATTTCAAACGACTTACCATCGACCCCGGTCTGGGTTTTGAAAAATACCTGGGCGGGGATCTCTATCTCTATGCGGAAGGAAGACTCTGGGTGCCAACGGACGGATACCCCAGCCGTTATATCTATGTTAATGAGAAAGCGCCGTGGACGGGAATGTTTGGTGTGGGACTCAGGGTTTTATTTTAAGCCTGGGGTTTTAAGAACCAAGATACAAGATACAAGAGCCAAATAAATCTCAAGAACCAAGTTCCAAGAACCAAATAAGCACCAAATTAGAAATTAAAACCAGACCCTGTTATTAGAAAGGGTCTTTTAATTTTTAATTGTGCGTAGCTCTATTTTACAAAATATAGTTCATGCAACATATAAGTAGATCCAGGTAAGAGAAAGGAAATTTAAAAATAGAGGAGTCTATTTGAATTTTTTAATTGGAGCTTATTTGGTTCTTGTATCTTGTTTCTTGGATCTTTGCCCTCCTAGTATCTGACATCAAACCGCCCCTCCGTCACCGCAATCGTCTGCACCGCGTTTACCAGGTTTCCCGCATTGAAGCTGAAGGTGCCGGAAACAATTTGAGCGGTAGTGTCCAGCCTGGAGATCGTAACCGATCCGGTTTGCGTGGAGGAAGTGATCCACTCATCAAGGGGACTGAACCTGCGTTTTACATGATAGCCGTAACTTGTAGGGCCGCCCGGATACGTTGTATTGGTATTCATGGAATAGGTCCCGGTACCCGTTACGCCGAAGATCCGGAGTTCAAATTCCGTTTCGGTGGGCGAGGATTCAAAATTCTGGGCCGTGATGATCAGCACATTGCCCAGCAGCTTCGCAACCAGTTTGTCATTATCAGGCAGACCGGCGAATCCCTTTGGCACCCACATTTCCCCGTTAATTTTCAGGCCAAAGGTATTGGCGCCTGTCTGGGTGGCCGGAGGCAGTTCCGTTACTTCTTTTTTACAGGCAAAGAAGAACAGTGATAAAAAGGAGAGTGCAAGGGCTTTTTTCATATTGATGGATTCCTGGTATAAACGTTTTTTCCCGGGTTTTGGTATGTGATTGAAGATGTCCGGATGTCGGAAAGACATCCTCTGAAAATTTGGAACTCACTATTGCTATACCGAACTTACGGTCTTCATTATCCCCGACTGCCGACTGCCGACTGCCGACTGCCGACTGCCGACTGCCGACTGCCGACTGCCGACTGCCGGGCTGCAAGACTGCCAGACTAAAAAAGCATCTCATGAGCAACTACCTCACCATCAGCCGAATCGAACTTTACAAGCTAAGCATCCCCCTCATCGAGCCGTTCACCACATCGCTCGGCACCGAGTTTTCCGCAGAGAACGTACTGGTGCGGATATTTACCGAGGAAGGTCCGGTTGGCCTGGGTGAATGCAGTCCCTATATGCCCATCAACGGCGAGAGCCAGGACACCTGTTTTATCGTGGGGCAGTATTTTGCCAAGGCATTTATAGGGAAGAACCCGCTGGATATCCAGGGATGCGTGGAACTGATGGACCGGATCATTTACGGCAACAGCAGCATCAAGAGCGCGTTTGATATCGCGCTTTACGATATCGCGGCGCAGCATGCCGGAAGACCGTTGTGGCAGTTTCTCGGCGGGGAGAAGAACAAGGTCATCATTACGGATTACACGGTCAGCATCGGTGAGCCCGAAACGATGGCGGCCGATGCGCTGAAGATAAAGGAACAGGGTTATCCCGCGATTAAAGTAAAGCTGGGGAAGGACGGGAAAAAAGATGTGGAACGGATCCGGGCCATTCGCATGGCGGTGGGCAATGAGATCCCCATTCGTATCGATGCCAACCAGGGCTGGAAAGTGGGTGAGGCCATCGAGACATTGAATGCATTGGCTGAATTTGATATCCAGCACTGCGAAGAGCCCATCGCCCGCTGGAAATTCATGAAGCTCAGAAAGGTAAAGAAGAACTCTCCCATTCCCATCATGGCCGATGAAAGCTGCAGTGATGACCACGACGCGGAGCGGCTGATCGAGCTCGGCGCCTGTGATTATTTCAATATCAAGCTGGGAAAATCCGGCGGCATTTACAAAGCGCTGAAGATGGTGAAAATGGCGGAGGATGCCGGCATTCATTTACAGGTAGGCGCCATGCTGGAATCCCGCATCGGCATGACCGCATTTGCGCATTTCGCGCTCTGCAGCCCTGCGATCGAGCATTACGATTTCGACACGGCCTTGATGTTCCGCGAAGACCCGGTGACCGGCGGCTTACAATACAAAGCCAATGGCGTGGTGGAAGTGCCCGATGCTCCGGGTCTGGGGGCAACCGTAAGCGAGGAGTGGTTGGCGAAGATGGAGCGGTTTGTCGTTTAAGTGCAAATGTTTAAAAACGTTTGTAAACGCTTACAATCGAATCACTAATTTGTATTGACGATACGGAAATACTTCCCGGGGAAAACTATTTGGTTGATTTTCAATTGAAGACTGGGGGGTGAAGGCGAGGGGAGTGTCGTATATTTATGTGTTACATGCCATTTTTATGCGTGCACTTCTTCTAATCTTATTACCCCTTGTCTGTTTCCTCAATTGCAAGCAAAAGAAACAAAAATCAAATACCGAGCCCATATTGCCTTCGACAAATCATAACAGAATTTCAATGACGGAATCTGCTTGGATTAGCAGAGATATTATTTTTGACTCGGTTGATTTAGGAGAAAAGGATTACATGATTTATGGCTTTGCTACCATTCTGAAATTTAGGTCAGATGGCAAAGTTCTCGCTATATCGTGTAGATTCGAATTTGAACAAGATACCGTCTTTTGGGGAGAAGGAAATGGGAACTTTATGCTAGGCCAATGGAACGAAAGCCCTAAAAATATCTTCATTAAGGGAAAATACATAGACCCATCTGAAGATAGTATTTTGGGCAAAGTTCTTCTTGATACATTTACTATAAATAAAAACTTATTACTGTCTTCGAAGGGGCAATACTTTAGACCTGCAAAATACTTCAGCATAGGGTTATCTGAATTAATATACGAAGAAGAGTGGTTGGAATAAAAACGGCATGTAACAGCGGGTTTGGCGCAATGGCTGCTGACGGATAAATCCTGATCGTCCCCTCCCTGATCAGCTCCAGTCAGGAACTGACGGTATCCTTAGAAACTTTTTTGTAAATTCAACATCGGTTTCCAGGTTTGGTGACGTGGCCCGGCTGACGTAACACCGATGCCGCCACTGCGCCAAGCCCCAACGTTAGCCGCAAGTTTACAACCCTCATGTTAAAGAGTATCCTCAAAACATACCTTATCCTATTCGCGGTATATTATATTGGGTATTCTTTTTTAAACTGGTTTTTAACAATTAAGACAGGGATAGTAAAAATTGACGAGGACTATTCCAATTTTTGGATACCTTTTTCACTAATTTTCATTCTAGCTTACTTGATTTTACGACCTAATATCAATCAATCCAACTTCAAAACAAATATCAAGAATGGATTAATATGGGGTTTATTCCCTTTTTCAATTGCAATACCTACTGCATTTTCACAGCCGTATTTTAAAAACGCTAGTTTCGAAGTTATCAGTATAAACACACCAAATGAGATTCACTCCTATCCAAATGAACGATATTTCAAAATCAGGACATTTTATATAAACCGAAATAATTTTATACTATTTAAAGAGCGACATGTAAGTGGGATGAGGAGCAAATCTTTAAAGGTTAATAACTATTATATTGCCCCAATTTATTCAAACGAAAATCTACAACCTACCGATGTTGCATGCGGTATCAAATTTTCAACTTCTTTAAACCATGGACTTCTTTTCAGAAAACAGGAACCTAAGAAAATTTGGGAGTTTAATATTCATGCAGCTTCAGAATTTTCTTTTTACCACTTTGATAGTATTACATACTTTTCAAAACAGATCGACTCAAAAGATGCTTATAATTTTGCCAAAGCCTGGAAACAAAACAAACATCTTGCCAGCAGTCAAACACCCGTTGTACTAGTTCCAAGCAAAGAACCCTTCAGTAGTCTAATACAAAGAAATAAAATTTTGGCAATTTACTCATTAATTATCAGTCTGACCGTTGCCATTGGGCTTTTATACTTTTTTAATTTTAAATATAAATCTATGCGGCTAACAGCGGGTTTTGCGCCAGCAACTGATGAGTAAAATCAAGAGAATTTTTCAAATCAAGTCCACCGCCCTGCTGACGTAACAAGGATGATCTGATGAATAAATGCCCGGCTTTTGTAACTTTAATGAACTGACGTGAGGAACTGACGGGCTCCGGAAACCGCCAGCGCAAAGCCCCAACGTTATAGGCAACCAGCCCGAAAACTACTAACAACAATGACTGAAGAACAATCCATAATTATTGACATTTTAAAAATTGTTCCGGACAATTCTATTTGCTATATAAATGCTCCTAGCATTGACAAACATTCAGAGGTTTTAAAAATATTGATTTCAGTAGACGAATACGATTGGAACTTAGTATTATCTGCAGAGAACAAAAAAAAACTTACAGATATTATAAATTCAGAAAGTATTCAAGATAGTTTTCATCGACTTGATATTAAGCTTGACAATTCTTTGTTGTGCGAATCCTATGATGGTATGTGCACTGTAATTCTATCTGATGTTTTAAATATTCCAGAGTGGTTTGCAGACAAATATTCTAAAGATGGACTTTGCTGGAGTATGAAATGAATACGTTCACCAACTTGGCTGCCTATAACAGCGGGTTTGGCGCAAGCCTCTGCGTGCTGGCCTCGCTACAATAAAGTTGTATCTTAGTATCGCTCGGCCGCGGGATCGTTTTAATTGGTCCGGCCTGCGCCAAGCCCTCACCGTTATTCATTCATATTTCACCCACCATACCATTAACCAACCAACCACCCCCCCCCACCAGCAACATCCGCAAATTGCTTGTATCTTGTTTCCCAGATGAAAAACATTCCCGTTCGGAAGATCAAAGCCAGCCAAAGCGGGCAAGGGGAACCGGCCCGTTTCAGCATCCGCGGGCTGGAGGAACTGATGAAGGGGAAGGACCTGTACCAGGAGCTGCACAAACACGATTTCTTCCTGGTGCTGGTCGTACAAAAAGGCAGGGGACTTCATGCCATCGATTTCCGGGAGTACAACGTACATGACCATACGGTTTTCCTTCTCCGGCCCGGACAGGTGCACCGGCTGGAACTGAAAGCGGGCGCCAGCGGTTTCCTGATGGAGTTCGATCTCGGCTTTTACCAGCCTAAAAACAGCATTACGAAACAACGCTGGCAAAAGGCATCGGGCAAAAACTTCTGCGAAGTGTCCGCCGCAAGGTTTGCCAGGCTGTATGCCCTCCTCGCCCAGGTAAGCAATGAGTTTTCCGCAAAGCAGGAAGGCTACCAGGAAGCCATCCGGGCCAACCTTGATCTTTTCTTCATTGAATGGATCCGCCAAAGCCGCAACCCCAACAACATCAACAAACAGGAAAGCAGCTATGCCCAGGAGCGATTTGAAGAGTTGCTCCTCCTGCTGGAAACCCATATCGGCAACATGAAAAAGGTGGCGCAATATGCCGGTCTCCTGAACCTCTCGCCCTACCAGCTGAATGCCATCACGAGGGCCGCTGTGGCGAAAACGGTATCCGAGCTTATCAACGAACAGATCATACTTGAAGCAAAAAGATATTTACTGGCCACCCCCGGCCAGGTAAAAGACATCGCCGACCACCTGGGCTATGAAGATGTTTCCTATTTTATCCGCTTTTTCAAAAGGCATACCGGGCACTCACCGGAGGCGTTCCGGAAGAATTTTAAATAAGTCCTGTTTAACTGCAGCATCATCCTGTCACCCGCCGGGCCGGCCCGGATAATTTTGTGTTGTTAAATTGATTGGTCATTAAAAAATTAAACGGGATGAAAACAAAAACAAGACTTTTTATGTCGCTCAAGATCTGGATGGTGATCTACCCCTCCATCACGCTTTTTCTTTTCCTGTTTGGAAAGGAGTTGTCGTCGTTACCTTTATACCAACGGACATTCATTCTCACCATTTCCCTGGTGCCGTGGATGATGTTCATCGGCGTGCCGTTCCTGGATTTGCTGATAAGGCGGTTGTCAAAAGCAGGGGCGGCAAAATAATGCGGCCCCGGCCGGCTTGGGTAAATCATCCGTCCCATTGAAAAGACGCGATTGGATAAAACAGGCAGCTATAGCGGCAGGCGGAATAATGCTTCCCCTGCCACTCATTGCCGGCTTAACCAACCAAACGATGAAACCGGAAAACACATATGACATCCTGATCGTAGGCGGGAGCTATTCCGGGCTGGCGGCCGGCATGGCATTGGGCAGGGAGAAAGGTACTGATCATCGACAGCGGAGATCCCTGTAATAAGCAAACCCCCCGTTCGCACAACTTCCTCACCCAGGACGGAACACCGCCAAACAAAATTGCCGGTCTCGCCAGGCAGCAGGTAGAGGCTTATGAAACGGTAGATTTCCTGGATGCATTCGTAACGGCAGGCAGCCAAACGGCATCCGGGTTTTCCATTCAGGTGCATACCGGTGAAACTTTCACAGCAAAGAAACTCGTTTTT
>JBGATE010000159.1:0-6809 GCA_044229375.1 Chitinophagaceae bacterium | reverse complement strand
AGCTACGTTCTGTGTAGTCGGGTACGATGCTCAGTTATTTATTGCATTGCAAAGATACGACAGGCCAATTTTTTTGCAAAATTTGCCATTGAAGAAATTGTTAAAGACGAAGCTTAGATAGTTTTTAATTTTTGGGAATGCAGGAAGATCGTTTACCGGAAGGATAATATTTTCCTGATCCAAACCAGCAACAGGAACAGGCTGAAAAGGGCCAGTACACCCATTACCCCGCTTAAAAGATAGCTTCCCTCCAATCCCCGTTGCTTCATGATAAGCACCAGCACCCCGATGGTAATATCCATCAGTACGAAAAACATAAGCAGTGCCGGTGCAATAAGAAATCCCGCCGTTTTTCTTCGTAAGAGGAGAATACCGGTAATAAGAATACCCGGCAAAAAAACGGACAGGTCAAGCACCTGTACCACATTGGTGGCAAGACCGGTATCCTTCAGGCTTTTCGGGTTCTCCCCGGCCCGTACAGCCGGAACGATCTCTGACAGCCAGAGAAAATAAAATAACAGGGAAAGGAGGATAAAATAGATCCCGGTAAATCTTTGGGGTACTTTACGGAAATTCTCCGCCAAAGGCGGATCTTTCATCTGCGATAACAAAAACCATAAAAGACTGTAAAAGGAAATTCCCAGCGCCAGGCAATACACAATAAATAACCGGTTGAAATGCACCGCCGTACAGAAGATCAGGAAAGTGTAAAGAAGATAGGTGACCACCCCTGCCCACAGACAATGCGCGACTTTATTTTTCCGCCAGGAAATAAAAGCCGTAACAAGCAGGCCCGGCACAATAAGAAAGAGGTCCACCAGGTCCTGCCCGTAGGATTGCGCCTGCCAGTTAGGTGTTTCGGCCGCATAAAAACCGGGAGTTGTCATTCCCGTGATGCTGGCATAGCAAACCAGCAGGGCCAGCGGGATGGAAAACCAAAGGTATGGGGCCGTTTTTTCGGACTCATTCACCCGGCAAAATTAACAATGACCGGAAGCCGGAAACTCATGCCGCTCATTCGGAAAATTGAAAATGATCAGGCAGGGTTTTTGAAAAAACAGCCTGAAAACGGTACAATTTTGGATGCCCGGCAGGACAAAAAGTATATTACCTTTACAAAAATCATTGTATGAACCTTTTTGTTGCCGGCCTCCCCTACGACCTGGACGATGCAGAACTGGAAGAGATCTTCGAAAAGTTCGGGAAAGTGCTTTCCGCCAAAGTATCGATGGATCGTGAAACCGGTAAGAGCCGCGGTTTTGGTTTTGTGCAGATGGAAAAAGAGGCCGACGGAAAAGACGCCATCGAACATCTCAACGATATTTCCCTGGGCAAAAAACCACTGGTGGTCAAAGCCGCCGAGGAAAGATCCGGCGGTGGCGGCGGCGGTTACAGAAAACCGGGAACCGGTTATGACCGCCGGCGTTACTGATCATCCGTTAGTCATGAATATAACTGAACCCTTCCGGGTGCAGGATCTTCCTACGAAGTAATATGGCCTTACATGAAGTTTAGCTATTCCGGGTATTTAAGCAATTTGTTCCCTTCTGTTGTAAAATATTTATCCGGTCCCGTCATATAACTTGCTTTAACTATTACACCTCCATCACTCTTTATTTCAAATTGCGCCTTTACCCTGCCCAGCCCGCCTTCAAAACTATTATTCCCTTTATATTCCATGGCTTCCATGATCTGGCCATTTACTTTCACAAAAAGATGGTCATCTTTCCTGTAAAATTCAACCATCGATTTATCCTTCATTTCATATAATCCCGCGATCTTTTTATAAGAAGCAGCATCCAGCACATACTCATCCCTCAGGGCAATATCAAACCGCACCAGTTTCTCATTTTTACTGTTGGCGGATATCTCCAGGATACGGTTCAGGGATCTCGGGTCACCGGCACTGTCGTCTTTGGCAATATGTTCGTCTCCTTTGAAATAGATCTGTGTTACCAGGTCCTGTTCCGCATTCCCCGAAACCCGCATATGAATATGTGCCGGCCTGGTCTCCGTTGGTCCTACCTTATAGGGTACGGGCAAAATGGTTTTGAAATGATACTTCCCGTCGCTGCCTGTCTTATAGGAAGCCCGGTAGATATAATCATCGGAAGTGTTGTCGTACACGCCCTCTTCATTGCAGTGCCAGATTTCGATCAGTGAATCCTTCACGGGCGTTTTCCCGTCCTTTTCAAATACGGTCCCGCTGAAATGCAGAACCTGCCCCCTCGTTCCCTTTTCAATAAGATCCGTACGGAATGGCGCACCGGGACGATAGAAAGGTCCCAGGATATCGGTGGTGGTGGGATCTTCGCCCACATAGGAATGGCCATCCCATTTGATCTTTCCAAAAATACCGGCACTTACTGCCACAAGGGATGAGCTGTAGATAAAATTCCTTCTTTTCATGTTGACATTGTTGGTTGCTGTTGAAAAATGCTGACGGAAAAAACGATCAGTGATCAAGGGGCGAACAGGAGTAAGCGACAAGTAAGTTAGGGAAATAACGGTAGAAAATCCGGGCAATTCTTTCCATACCGCTACCGCTCCGCCAGCACCGTGCTTTTGACATAATAACGGGTACCTTCCGGCTTGGTGAATGTGATCGTAAAATCCCATAACCCTCCGGCGCGGCAACCACCGTAATAATTCCATTCCTTCAGCAAGAGCACCGGGAAGTACTTGTCGGCAAACACAGCATATTTAAACCGGGCGTGGCAATCTCCTCCCCCGTTTGTATACCAGGAAGCCCTGTTGGTTTCTGAGGGTTGATAGATCACGGTATCCTCAAAAAAGGATTCCCTGCCCGCGGGAAGCGGAGCACCGATGTGTCCCTCCTGAGTAACAGAGGGAATTTCCGTAAAAGCTTTTTCATTGTCCCGCAACAGCCATACCCATTCCAAAGCGCAACGATTCCTGTGGCAAGCTTTGCTTCCCTTGTCGTGCCGGCAAAACTGCCGGCATTGCCTGCATTCCTGCAAACCGAGTACATGGAATTTGCCGAAATCAATATCCCTGAACCGGGTGGATATCACATATCCAAACACCTGGTAGAGGTCTTTTTCACTGGCGATGTAAACAAAAGGACCCTTGACCTTTTGGTAGGCATGTGCCGTATCGAAAGGCTCTTTCGCCGGAAGTCCCGGTACGGATTTTACCGTGGCGCTGTCTCTTACATAAAAAGGGACCTGGGCGTCAGCCAATGTAACACAGCAGAGTAAAGCGAGGAGTAACCGCATGGCACCTGGAAAATTGAATACCAATTTACAAATGGAATCCGGGCTGGTTCTACCCGCTGAAGGGTATATTTTTGCAAACGACAAACTTTCTCTTGTGATATAAACCGCGAATGACCAATGCCTCCTTCCGTGTCTCATAGCATGTATTATGCGGCGATCGTTTGCCCCGAACGGGTTAACGAAAAAATACTCCTCTTCAAAAACCATATGAAAGCGCAATTCGGCTGCACCGTGGCGCTGAAATCACCCGCCCATATCACCCTGGTGGCCCCTTTTTGGTTTGAAAATGACCGGGAAAAAGAATTGTCAATGGCGCTGCGGTCTTTCTGGTCGGAACAGGAACCGTTTGAGATAAACCTGGATGGATTTGATCATTTCAACAAACGTGTCTTATTTGTATCGGTGAACAGGAATCCTGCATTGAAACTGCTAAAGGAGGAACTGGAATGGCATTTAGTATCCGTATTTACCGGCAGGATCGAAAAGGAGGATCGCCCATTTCACCCGCATGTCACCATCGCCGGCCGCGATATGCAACTTTCTCATTTTGAAAAAGCCTGGACCCTTTTTTCAAAAAAGGAATTCTCGGAGAAATTTATCGCCGATAGCGTCTCCTTGCTGAAACTCGTTGAAGGAAAATGGACGGTGATCAGTGAAAGAATATGGTTCAATGATTAGAACCCATTTCAAATGTCGATAATAAATAGATGTAGTGGAACGGAGGGATAACTATTATTCCCGGGTCATTTACCTAACGCCTCCCTTCAAAAACAATATAGAAACGATCCCCTATGAATTTGATCTTTATTTCAATTCATTCCCCTCCCGGTCCACATTCACATACCTGTTACCTTTTCTGACCCGGATCTCGCGGGCATCCTTTTTTATCCATACAATGTCTTCGTAAATGAAATCCACCACCTGGCGGGCCTCCTTATTGATCACGCCCCATTTACCATTCCGTTTTACGGCGGCGTAGCCTTCCTCAAAATTTTTGGCATCTTCATACTGAAATGCGATCGCTTCTTTGCCCGCGGGATCAATATATCCCCATTTGCCGTTCAGCTGAACGGGAGCCAGCCCCTCAAAAAAACCGCGTCCGGCTTCATATTTCAGGGGGATCACCTGTTTCACCGATTTGTCGATATACCCGCACTTGCCATTCAATTCCAGCAGGCAGCGCCCCTCCCTGAATCCGCCGACCACATCATATTTTGCCGGTACCGCCACTTTCCCCGTGGAATCAAGCAGGCCGTACTTTTGCTTTTTGGATCTCGCATCCCATATTTCGAGCGGTGCATATCCTTCTTCGAACCGGACCGCAATCAGAAAGCCGCTGTAAATAAATGGCGTTAACGCTTTTCCGGCCGAGTTGAAAATGGCAAATTTCCCTGATGGCGAGGCATCCATATTCGAAAATTTATGCCCGGTATTGATGGCAAACAGGTTGTAACCCAGGCAGTGCGCATTATCGTATTTCAACGGAATGACAATTTTGCCTTTGGAGTCAATCACACCCCATTTTCCCCCCTTATTGGCTGAATAATCGGCGCCGATATTTACCGTAGTGTAGAGGCCCTCCGTGAATTCATGGGCAATATCATAAACCGGTTTGATGACGATTTTCCCGGAAGCGTCCTTATAACCGTATTTACCTGTTTTTTCATCTTCAAAGGGCTGGGGCGGCTGTGCAAAAATGCTCAATCCAAAAGCCATTAATGCCAGGAGGGTAACAGACTTGTGCATCACGGATAAAAATTATCTCGCAAGTTAGCAATTATTAAAATTTCCCCTGTATGAGAATCTTAACAAAAAGCAAAAGTCCCTGCATTAACAGGGACTTACTCCATTCAATCCGGATACGGATTAAAACTGCGTATATTGTTATTTCACTTCTTCATACGGCACGTCCGTCACATTATCCGTTGCTCCCTGTGTACTTGAACCTTGTTCGCCTGTACCTTGTTCACTTGTGCCTTGCGGTGCCTGTTCCTGTGTAGCTTTGTACATATCCTCACTGGCGGCTGTCCAGGCGGCATTCAGGGCGGCCATGGCTGTATCGATGGCCGGCAGGTCCTGCGCTTTGTGAGCCTCTTTCAGCTTTTCGGCGGCCTGTTCGATCGCAGTTTTCTTCTCGGCAGGTATCTTTTCACTGTATTCCTTCAGTTGTTTTTCCGTCTGGAACACGAGGCTGTCGGCCATATTCAGTTTCTCCACTTTTTCTTTTTCCGCTTTATCGGTGGCTTCATTGGCCTTTGCCTCGGCCTTCATTTTTTCCACTTCCTCCTTGCTCAGACCGGAACCTGCTTCAATATGGATCTTTTGCTCCTTACCGGTGCCCTTATCCTTAGCCGTTACATGCAGGATTCCGTTGGCATCGATATCAAAGATCACTTCGATCTGCGGCACGCCTCTCGGGGCCGGCGGGATTCCATCGAGGTTGAAAATGCCAAGGCTCTTGTTGTCCTTCGCCATGCTTCTTTCCCCCTGTAGTACATGGATCTGTACACCGGGCTGGTTATCGCTGGCAGTGGAGAATATCTCTGATTTCTTGGTCGGTATCGTGGTGTTGGAAGGGATCAGCGGGGTCAGTACACCACCCATGGTTTCGATACCAAGGGTCAATGGTGTAACGTCCAGCAGCAATACATCCTTCACCTCACCGGTGAGAACGGCACCCTGGATAGCGGCGCCAACGGCCACCACTTCATCGGGGTTCACACCCTTGTTGGGTTTTTTGCCGAAGAATTTCTCCACGATCTCCTGCACTTTGGGGATCCGGGTAGAACCACCCACCAGGATCACTTCGTCAATTTGAGAGGTGGAAAGACCGGCATCTTTTAATGCTGCTTCGCAGGGTTTCAGGCAGCGGGCGAATAAATTATCGGCCAGTGATTCAAATTTGGCACGGCTCAGTTTTTTCACCAGGTGCTTGGGCACCCCGTCCACCGCGGTGATATAGGGAAGATTGATCTCTGTCTCGGAAGAAGAGGACAATTCCACTTTTGCTTTTTCAGAGGCCTCTTTCAAACGCTGCAGGGCCATCGGGTCCTTGCGCAGGTCGATCGCTTCATCTTTTTTGAATTCATCGGCCAGCCAGTCCATGATCACCTTGTCAAAGTCGTCGCCACCCAGGTGGGTGTCACCATTTGTTGATTTTACTTCAAACACACCATCCCCCAGTTCCAGTACGGAGATATCGAAAGTACCGCCGCCAAGGTCGAATACGGCGATCTTCTGGTCGTGTTTGGCCTTATCCAGACCATAAGCAAGGGCAGCCGCGGTGGGCTCGTTCACGATCCTGCGTACAGTCAGACCGGCGATCTCCCCGGCTTCCTTGGTGGCCTGGCGCTGGGCGTCGTTGAAGTAAGCCGGAACGGTGATCACCGCCTCGGTCACTTCCTGACCCAGGTAGTCCTCGGCCGTTTTTTTCATTTTCTGGAGAACCATGGCGGAGATCTCCTGGGGTGTATATAATCTGCCATCTATGTCAATACGAACGGTATTATTGTCACCTTTTGCCACTTTGTAGCTCCAGTGGGTGATCTCTTCGCCCACCTCGTCGAACTG
>JBGATE010000158.1:0-6815 GCA_044229375.1 Chitinophagaceae bacterium | reverse complement strand
ATTGCCTGGAGCATAAACTGCCCTATATGGTCATCAGCAAAAGCGGCGGTGCCCGGATGATGGAAAGCGCTTTCTCCCTGATGCAACTGGCCAAAACAAGCGGCAAACTCTCGCAACTGAACGATGCCAAACTCCCCTATATATCACTGCTGACCGACCCTACTTTTGGCGGCATCTCGGCTTCGTTTGGCATGCTGGGCGACCTGAACATCGCCGAACCCGGCGCTTTGATAGGTTTTGCGGGCCCAAGGGTGATCAAGGAAACGATCAAAAAAGACCTTCCGGAAGGATTCCAGCGGAGTGAATTCATCCTGGAACACGGATTTTTGGATTTCATTGTACCAAGGAAGGAACTGAAAGAAAAAGTTTCTACCCTGCTTTCCCTTTTTAAGAACTGATCATAGACCTACCATTTAATCAGTAAGAGGTATTTTTGCCAGCCTGCCGGGAGGCGGGCCCATTATTTTAATCTACCCATGCAGGAAATAAAGAACCGCTCCGCTTATTTTGAATACTTCATCGACGCAAAATATGAAGCGGGCATGGTATTGCTTGGCACAGAAGTAAAATCACTGCGGGAAGGCAAGGCCAGTTTCAACGACAGTTACTGCCTGGTGCATAAAGGGGAGATCTGGATCAAATCGCTCCACATTGCCATTTACTCACATGGTACTGCGAATAACCATGATCCCCTGCGCGACCGGAAACTGCTGTTGCAGAAAAAAGAGATCAAAAAGATCGAGGCCAAACTGAAGGAAAATGGATATACGCTCGTACCCTTACGCATCTTTTTCAACGAAAAGAACCTGGTAAAGATCGAGATCGGGCTGGCCAGGGGTAAAAAAATGTTCGACAAAAGGGAAAGCATCAGGCAAAAGGATGTTGAAAGGGAAATGAAACGGTTCCTGAAATAGAACTGTGTACAAATTCAGCCGAAACAGGAACAATTTTTGCCGATATTTCCTCCTCATGAAGAAAGCTCTCCTGATATTTTTTTTACTGGCTTCCTGCCACACCCGTTCCCAGTCCGTATTTGGTTACTGGTATGGCAATGCCAACGTAAAAACCAGCAGTTCCGCCAATAATTACCTGGTTGAACTGATCCTGCAGCCGGAGCAGGGCTATGTTTCGGGGATACTGAATTATTTCTTTAAGGATACGTACCGCAGCCTGAAAGTAAAGGGTAATTACAATGCCGCCACCCGGTTGCTCAGTATCTATGATGTGCCGCTGGTATACCACGCTTCCCTCTCCCGTTTTGAAGTGGATTGCATGATGACCCTGCAGGCCACTCTCCGGGTTTCGCAAACAGGTTCATTCCTCACGGGAGCCTTCCGTGCATTGCCGGATTACCGGTACACCTGCCCCGAAGTGCGTTTCAATTTCAACCTGAATGCCGATATCAGCAAGAAGGATTCGGTATTGAAGGCCATCAGTGAATATAAGGAGAGCTACCAGGTATGGAAACCTACTGCCACCGATACCCTGGTGGCCGCCAATATCATACCGCGAAAAGTGGTAAACTATGTCATCGAAAAGGAATACACCGAAAGGGAGAATGTAGTGCTGAATGAGATCGAAGTGGAATCCGATACGATACAGGTATCATTATATGATAACGGCGAGATCGACGGGGATATCATTTCCCTGTTCTATAACAAAACACTGATCCTGTTCAACCAGAAGTTAACGCATAAATCCATCCGGATGAGCCTGCCGGTCGACAGCACACTGGCTGCAAATGAAATTTCAATGTTCGCCGAGAACCTGGGGCTGATCCCGCCCAATACGGCGCTGATGGTGATCACTGACGGCAAAAAAAGACATGAACTCCGGCTGACCAGCAGCCTGGAAAAGAATGCCACGATCAGGATCAGGCGAAAAAAATAAACCCGCTTATTTTCTCCCGGTAAAGAGGCTCACAACGAAAAGGATTACGAAGGCGCCGATGGCCCCGGTTAAGATCGCATTGACAAGCGGGCTGGTGCCGATGCTCACTTTCAGTTCCCGCAGTAACCAACTGCCGACAAAACTGCCAAGAATACCCACCACCACGTTTCCAACCATGCCCAGCCCCTCTCCTTTGAAAAGAAAACTGCCCAGCCAGCCAGCAGCGGCACCGATCAGTACGGTCACGAGGATTGTTTCAAGTGTCATAACATTGATTTTGAGTGTCAGAAAAAACTCACTGGAACAGTTCCGGCTGGTTACTGCCTCTTGTGCTCACCCATTCCATTTCGGTTGACTTGCTGTAGTCGGCAAGTTTGGTGCCAACTGTCTTATAATTTGTAACCTCTGCGATTTTTGCGATCTTCAGTTTTCCCTTTCTTACCTGCGCCCCCCTGCCCTGCTGCATGGCTAAGACCGGCTCATCCTGGGTGGTAACAGCTTCCACATAATTCCCCTCTCCTTCCTTGATGAACATAAACTTACTTTTGAGGGTTGTCGTTTCGATCCTGAATCGTTTTACCATGAACTGCTTTGACTTCATATCAGCATAAACAGCCGTAATGATCTTTTCCGGGTTGAACTTCTCAATAAAGATTACTTTTTCCGAATCCAGTTTCTGCGTCAGTTCCTGGTCCGTTACTTCATAATTCCCGTCACTGAAAACGACCAATATCTTATCCTCCGCGTCAAACATACCGAGGTATTGCCCTTTCTCATCGATGTTCAGCCGGCCAAACTGGTCATCATACCATAACTTTTTCCCGGCAATAGTGGAAACACCGGCCTCTTTCAGCCTTACCCCGTCGGACTTAATAGGATATTTTGTGACGGTGATGCCTTTACTGGATCTTCCTGTTATTTCCAGCTCTGCAAAATTGTACTCCAGTTCCTTCTTATGTGCCCTGCTGCCGGGTGTTAACAGGATCCGTACAATTTCCGCTTCACCATTGGGGTTCACACTCAGGTAATGCACTTTGCTTTTTTCATGTTCTTTAACCAGGTAATATTCTTTATCACGTGTAACACCGGTCACATTAAACCGTTTGGCAAAACTTTTACCGTTCGTACCATCCATATAGATCATATTGTACGTGGTCCGCTCATCGTTCTTCTGAAAAACGGCCACATGCATGACCCCCTTGCCAATGAAAACCTTATCAGATACTTTTACCACCTTCATCACCCCGTTCTTGCTGAAAGCAATGATATCATCCAGGTCAGAACACTCAAAGAGGAATTCATCTTTCTTTAAACCCGTACCGATAAACCCTTCCTCCCGGTTCACATACAATTTGGTATTGGCGATCGCCACACTCTTGGCCTCAATGACCTCAAACTGTTTGATCTCCGTTTTACGCTCCCTTCCCTTGCCGTACTTCTTCAGCAGGTTCTCATAATACACTACCGCATAATCCACCAGGTTGGCCAGGTCGTGCTTCACCTGTTTGATCTCCGTTTCCAGGGCTTTTATCTGGTCATTCAGATCGTCAATATCCAGTTTATAGATTCGCCGAACCGGCTTTTCCGTAAGTTTAATGATATCTTCCCTGGATATCTCCCGCTTCAGTTGCTTCTTAAACGGGCCGAACGCCTTGTCGATTGCTTCCAGCACTTTGTCCCAGGTCTCGTGCTTATTCTCCAGTTCCTTGTAGATCTTTTCTTCGAAAAAGATCTTTTCCAGCGACGTATAATGCCATTTTTCCTGAAGTTCCGCCAGCCGGATCTTCAGTTCCTGTTCCAGCAGGTCCTTGGTCCTGTCGACAGATAATTTGAGCAGTTCCTGCACTCCCAGGAACTGGGGTTTTTGCTCCACGATCACGCAGGCATTGGGGGAGATCGATGTTTCGCAATCCGTGAATTTATACAACGCATCGATCGTGATATCAGGAGAAATCCCCGCTGCCAGGTCCACCTGGATCTCTACCTCCGCGGCCGTATTGTCCGTCACCTTTTTGATCTTGATCTTGCCCTGGTCGTTGGCCCTGACGATCGACTCCATCAATTGCGTGGTGGTCACGCCATAGGGCACGCTTCGTATCGCCAGCGTCTTTTTATCCAGTTCTTCGATATGGGCCCTCACTTTCACCTTCCCGCCACGTTTGCCCTGGTTATAATCCGTCACATCGATCATACCCCCCGTTAGAAAATCCGGAAATAATTCAAATCGCTTTCCGCGCAGGTATTTGACCGCCGCTTCGATCAGCTCGCAAAAATTATGCGGGAGGATCTTGGTGGATAACCCCACGGCGATTCCATCGGCTCCCTGAGCCAGCAACAGGGGGAACTTCATCGGCAGGGTGACCGGTTCATTCTTCCTTCCGTCGTAACTCAGCTGCCAGTCGGTTGTTTTGGCATTAAAGGCCACTTCCAGCGCGAATTTGCTGAGTCTTGCCTCAATGTATCGGGCCGCGGCAGCTTCATCACCCGTTCTCACATCACCCCAGTTTCCCTGGGTGTCTATCAGCAGGTCCTTCTGCCCCATATTTACCAGTGCATCGCCAATGGAAGCATCCCCGTGAGGATGGTACTGCATGGCCTGGCCAATGATATTCGCCACTTTATTGAAACGCCCGTCATCCATTTCCTTCATGGCATGCAGGATGCGGCGTTGCACCGGTTTCAACCCGTCACCGATAGCCGGCACGGCCCTTTCCAGGATGACATAGGATGCGTAATCCAGGAACCATGTCTTATACTGACCGTGTAAACCGCTGTCGTTATTCTGTACTTCGGTTATTTTGTTTTTTGCTGCGCTCATTTCTTATTTCTTTCCTATGATCCCCAAATGCGTGTATTTAAATCCCTGCCCTGTTTTTAACCCGTAGCCGAACATCCGGTCCATGGATGAATGCCCGAATAATACGATGCCAATGATCTGCATCATTAGATCCGGAAGGAGCAGACCGCCCACAAAGACTCCAACCGCCAACCCTTTATGATGAAACAGGTTATACAGGGCCGCCCCGGTTTTGTTTCCCGCCAGGTAACCCAGCATACTGATATCCGGTCCCAAAAGCAGGAGCAGGTACCACCACCATTGTGCCTCCTGCTGGTAAAGCACAAAAAGGCAGAGTCCGAACATCGCCGCTTCTTCCAGCTTAATAAGATTCTTCATGATCAGTAATTTTCCTCGGCTTTCTCAAAGGTGATCTCGCCCTGTTTCCCTTCCGGCTTTTTTATATCAAAATCCTTCCATGACTTCTCCATTTCACCTGTCACCATGATCTTTCCTTCGGCGATAAGCTGTTTCATTCTCCACATGATGAAGATATCACCCGTCTTGATCTTCATCCGGTGCAACGTATTGGACAATACCCTTGTGGCTTTCTGCCACTCTCCCGTGATATTCTTCAAAATCTCTCCGTCGTAAAAACTTTCGTCTTTACCAACGATCTTCTTACCGCCTTCCAGTATCCTTACGGTGGCATTCTCTTCTGCGATGCGCTTCCATTCATCCGGGTCGATCTCGAATTCACTTAATGTTACGGGCCTGGCCAGTTTTTTTGCTTTTACAAATTCCTTCGGTTGTATCTCATGGAGCCAGGAGGGATAGAAGATCTGTCCCTTTTCATTAATAAAGGGAAGGTTGTTCAGGTAAAGCACCATCACCCGGCCCTGGTAGGTCCGGAACTGCGGCATCAGCCAGTAATAGCCCGTTACATCGTGCTGGTTCTGCCCCATCCATATCCACAACTCTTCACCAGGGTTCTCCTCCAGCCTTGCTTTCAGTTGTTGTACCGTGTCCCGGTCATCCAATGATCCGGCCGGCTGATCATGGTATGGCGAACCCTGCGATATTTGCCGCCACCAGTCAACCCGCTGCTGCCAGCCTTCCTCCGTATCCAGGCCGGCCAGCGGTCCTACCGCGAAATCGTCGCGGATCTGCACCACTTCCCCGGCAAGCGTTTCATCCAGTTCTATCACTTTTTTCATCAGTCCGGTTTCGGACTCGTTAAAAACAATATGTATCATTTTAAATCTTTAACGGGTTGTATAATATAATAAACACAGGTTGTATAAAAATTCCGGACAAAGGGTATGGCCTTTATCAACAGCGCCTGCCGTCTCGGCTTCCAGCCAAACTTCCATTCATAGATCGGGTTAAGCAGGTAATGCCTGTTATGCAAAAATACATATCCTTCTTTCCGGCAGATCTTCTCAAACCTTTCAATACTGATCCCGGTATCACGGATCTCCATCAGGTCATTCACCGGTTCCTTATTCCGCTTTAATATCCATTTGTACAAACCCCGCGGGAGCAAATGGATATAGGGCAGTTTGGATACCGTGGAGCGGCAGATCTGCTGGTGACCGCCAAACGGCATATACCAGGGCGGAAATCCAAAGAACACGATCCCGCCGGGTTTCAGGAAATTTTTCATCCAGCCGATCAGTTTGGCCTGGTCATGGATATGCTCGATCACATCTTTCAGCAAGACAATATCGAATAAGCCGCCAAAATCCTTTTCCACATCCACCTGGTAAATATCCCGAACTACAAACCGCAACCGTCCCGCTTTAATGTCTTCCGCCAGGAATTTTTGCGCATCCGCAATTCGCGGCGCGTCCAGTTCCACCCCCACTCCCTCACATCCCTTGTTGATAAAAGCCTTTAGCACGCCTCCTTCCCCGCAACCGATCTCCAGTATCCTCATACCGGGCCGTACCGGGAACTTTTCTTCCATGAACGGAATAACATACTTCTCAGCGTTCAGCACCTGAATGTCAAAGTAACGTTTCCTGTCAGCATGAAAATCAAACACGAATAATCAATAATTAATAATTAATATTCCATTATTCCACCGGTGCATCCATCTCCACCACCAGGTTATTGATGATAAACTCCTGCCGGCCGGGTGTATTCT
>JBGATE010000157.1:0-6855 GCA_044229375.1 Chitinophagaceae bacterium | reverse complement strand
CCTGGTCGCGTACCTTGGCTGCCTCAACGATCACCCTCCGTTCACGGCCGGCCTGGATAGCATAGGCTTTTTCCACGCCGGTGTAGGCCATGGCCAGTGATTCTAGGTCCTTGATACGCTGGAGGTATTGTTGCATGATCTCGCGGCGGGCCCCGGGAGGGGCGCCGCTGATCGCGTCGCAGGCCTGTACGATGGGCGAGATCACATATTGCATCTCCATCTCATCGTGGTGGGCGCCGATCGCGTTAACAACAGCGGGGTTCTCGCCATATTTCTCGGCCAGTTTGGCACCAAGAAGCGCGTGACTCAGTTCACTTTCCTCATCGGGTACTTTACCGATATCATGCAGCAGCCCCGCTCTTTTGGCCAGTTTGGAATTCATACCCAGTTCGGCCGCCATGGTGGCGCAGAGATTGGCTGTTTCCCGGCTGTGCATAAGCAGGTTCTGACCGTAAGAGGAACGGAACCGCATACGGCCCACCATTCTTACCAGTTCTTTATGCAGGCCGTGGATACCCAGTTCAATTACCGTTCTTTCGCCGATCTCCATTACCTGTTCTTCGATCTGTTTCTTTGTTTTTTCAACCACTTCTTCAATACGGGCGGGGTGGATCCTGCCGTCGGTCACCAGTCTTTGCAGGCTCAGGCGTGCGATCTCGCGACGTAGCGGGTCAAAAGAGGAAAGGATGATTGCTTCCGGGGTATCGTCCACGATCAGATCAACACCGGTAGCCGCTTCAATAGCGCGGATATTTCGGCCTTCACGACCGATGATCTGGCCCTTGATCTCATCGCTTTCCAGGTTGAAAACGGTGATCGAGTTTTCAATGGCCTGTTCGGCCGCCGTACGCTGAATGGTCTGGATGATGATCTTCCGGGCTTCCTTTCCGGCCTTTTGCTTGGCATCCTCGATGATCTCCTGCTGAAGTCCGAGCGCCTTTGAGTGCGCCTCGCTTTTCAGGCTTTCGATCAGTTGGGCACGGGCATCCTCGGCCGAAAGGTTGGCGATCTTTTCCAGCCGGCGGATATGCTCTTCCTGGTGCTTTTCAAGTTCCGTTCTTTTGATATTCACCAGTTCGATCTGGCGGTTCAGGTTTTCCTTGATGGCATCGTTTTCCTTGATCTGTTTGTCAAGGTTGCCTTCTTTCTGGTTAATCGTTTGTTCTTTCTGCCGGATGCGGTTCTCCGTATCGACGATCTTACGGTTCTTTTCAAACAGCTCCTTGTCGTGTGCCGATTTCATCTGCACGAATTTTTCCTTGGCCTCGAGCTCTTTTTCCTTGCGGATGGTCTCGGCCCTCATCTCGGCTTCCTTGAGGATGGATTGCGACTGGAGTTCTGCTTCTTCTATTTTCGAACGGGTGTTCCTGGCAAAAATCAGCTTACCCGCTATGAGGCCCGCTATGAGGGCGCCAATGCCTATAATGACAGACAGTATATTCGGATCCATGAATGTTTTTGTTTAATTGTTTCATAATGGCTTATACCGGTGTTTTGGGCCGGGAGCACTGAAATTTTGAAAAATACATCCCCGGGGGATGCTAATCAGCGAAGATACAAAACAGTAGCTAACGGATGAAATGCCCTTTTGGGGCCAACCGCCTGTATAAAAATATCCCGGTCCGGGCCTAATTAACAGGAAACTGCCCCCGATTTCAGTAAACTTGCAGCCTGAATCTTTCAATTATGCGAAAACTCCTCTTCATTTTCGGCTTTTTACCCTTTTTGGCCACTGCACAGGAAAACGGGAAACCCTTTAAACTGAAAGGGAAGATCAAAAACATTGCGTACGAGCCCGAATGGGTCTTTTTGCAGTACCGCACGAACGGGGACTGGAAAACCGACAGTGTACGGGCAAAGGGCGGCAAATACCAATTCTCGGGAAAGATCGAAGAACCTGTTTCTGGTCGTCT
Source organism: Chitinophagaceae bacterium (assembly GCA_044229375.1). Classification (GTDB taxonomy): domain Bacteria; phylum Bacteroidota; class Bacteroidia; order Chitinophagales; family Chitinophagaceae; genus JJ008. The sequence continues at coordinate 4,942 of JBGATE010000157.1, read as the reverse complement.
CCGGGTAAAATATGCAGCGGACCCGGCTGGTAATAAAGTAACCATGCGTTCCGGCAGGGATATGACGGTCGTTTTTTTGCAACCCGGCAAGATCACGGTCGCTTCCGTGGATTCCTTCAGCAACGTAAAGGTAAAAGGCTCGGGTGCGCACACCGAGTATGCAAAGCTCACTCAGCAGAACAAGCCCTTTGATGCCAGGCTGGAACCGCTGTATACAAAGTATTCAGAATTCAGCAAGGCAAAGGACCAGGCGGGAATGGATAAAACGGAAAAGGAGATCGATGCCGTATCGGATGAAAGAAAAGAAAAAGTATATGGTGAGTATGTAAAGAACAATCCTTCTTCACCGCTTGCAGTTTATGCGCTGCAGCAATATGCCGGCTGGGATATCAACCCCGACAAAGTGGATCCGCTTTACAACTCGCTATCAGAAACAAATAAGAACTATCCTTCCGCCATCAGCCTGAAAGAGAACATCGAAATAGCCCGGAAAACGGGGATTGGCCGGATGGCCATGGACTTTACACAGAATGATACACTGGGGAATCCCGTAATGTTTTCCTCCTTCAAAGGCCGTTATGTGCTGGTGGATTTCTGGGCCAGCTGGTGCGGTCCCTGCCGGGCGGAGAACCCGAACGTGGTGAAGGTCTTCCATAAATACAAGGACCGCAATTTTCATATTATCGGGGTCTCACTTGACCGTCCGGGTCAGAAGGAAAAATGGATAAAGGCCATTCACGATGATAAGCTGGAATGGACCCAGTTGAGCGACCTGAAATTCTGGGATAACGAAGTGGCAAAACAGTACGGTATCAAGGCAATCCCGCAGAACCTGCTCGTTGACCCTGATGGAAAGATTGTCGCGAAAAACCTGAGGGGAGAGGAACTGGATTCCAAACTTGGAGAACTGATCGAAGGGAAGAAAAGCTTCTAAAACGAATGTTCAATACTAAGAAAATGCCCCGCTTTGGCGGGGCATTTTCTTAATATCAGTAGCCTTATTGGCTGTTCAGGTGCCCGTCCAGCATTTTCTCAATCCCCGCCAGGTGATCGTTGATGTTTTCCTTCTCCAGTCCCGCCGCCATACCTGCATGCTGCTCCGTGGCATACCATACCAGCACCATGCCGATATAATCCTGCATGTCCTTACCGGCGAACAGGGTCTTAAACTCGATAATCTTGTCATTGATGGTCTTCAGGGTTCTCCGCACCACCTCCTCATCCTCCGGCCGGATCTTGATCCGGTAGCTACGGTCACCAACCAGGGCCGAGATAGCAATTAATTCACTCATAAATTTGGCGTTTTCAGTTTGCTTTCATTATATTCGATACCCCTACCCGCACAAGCCATTATCCCACCGGAAAAAATAAGGTTAAGCGCACCTAAGGAAACGATTTAAACGTTTGCCATGTTTGTCAAAGTTAAGTCTTCCGTTTTTATTGACGCGTTGAAGCTCCAGCTCAACATGCCAAAGGGGCATTGCCTGCGGGGTATCCTTAAAGATGATCAGGGCAGTATCTGCCGTACCCTTGAAATGAAAGTGGACAGGGAAAAGGAAGAGTTGACCTGGGATGGGTTGAATGATCTGCCCTATGGAAAATATACGCTCGAGCTTACCCGCGGAGAGGATGAACTGCGGATGAATCTGGTGAAAAGGATCTAATAGATCGAATTAATAAAAGTATCTTCTTTTTTTCAGAGCTCGCAGTTTATCACCCGAAACCGAAAGTTCAACCATCAATTTTCAATTTCCAGGTATTGATCCCGGCAGCCTATTCTCCAAGCATGGCAATACAACGATCGATCTCTTTCAGGTAACCGTTGATCCTTTTCTCAAATTCCTTTTTGTCGGCTTCGCTCATTTCGCCGGCGCTTAATTTCAGTACGCTGACCTGCTGTTTCAGCCGGCTGTTCTCTTTTTGCAGCAGGGCAAACTGCTTCAGCAGTTGCTGGAGTTTTTCCTGTATGCGATTCAGATGTTGTTCGTTCTGGTTCATTTCCTGATTTCTGCCTGCAGGTCTTTTTCCAATGTTGTCATGATCCTCGCCATCCATCCGTCGATCTCCTTATCGGTCAGCGTTTTTTCCTCATCCAGGAATGTAAAGTTGACGGCCATTGATTTTCTATCAGCACCTAGTTTTTCACTCTCGAATATATCAAAGAGCCGGATATCCCGGAGTTTGTCAAGCCTGATCTTTTGCACCGTCTCTTCCACCACTCTCCAACTCATGTCTTTGGGCAGCACCATTGCCAGGTCACGCTGAACGGATGGATAGCGTGGAAGTTCCCGGATACGGGCCGCCTCTTTTCCCGCCATGCCGGCCACCAGGTCCCAGTTAAGTCCTGCAAAGAATACCGGTTGTCTGATGCCGAAATTTTCCAGCACCTGCTTTTTTACTTCACCTGCCCCGGCGATCACCTGCCCGTTACGCTTATAAACGATATGGTTGCCGAACCTGGGCACTTCCATCCTTTCCGGGCGGTCCGTTTCCACGCCTGTAACGCTTAATAGATTTTCCACCACACCCTTCAGGAAATAGAGGTCAAAAGGGGCGCTTTTTTGCTTCCAGTTATCGCCTGACCTGTTCCCGGTAATGACTATGCAAAGGTTTTCCGATTCGTGGTAATGTCCCGGTCCTTCCTGCGCATAGGCCTTGCCGAATTCAAACAAGCGAAGTGAATGGTTCTTATGGTTCAGGTTCCTGGCCACCACTTCCAGTGCCGTTTCAAAAAGCGAACTGCGGAGGATATTCAGTTCCGCGCTCAGGCTGTTGATCATTTTCACCATTCCCTGCTGTTCTTCTTCAGTAAAATAGGCGGCATTGGTGATAGAGTTGGTCAGCATTTCACTGAAGCCGAGCCCCACGAGACTGGCCGCCACTTTTTCACGATAGGTTTCTTTGGAATAATGTTCCTCGATAGCGGGCGTAATGGTGATGGCACCCGGTATTTCAATATTGTCAAGCCCGTCGATCCGGAGAATCTCTTCCACGATATCTGCAGGGAGATGGACATCGGGTTTGTGATAGGGGACAGATACGCGTATCTCGTCAATACCTTCTTTCAACATGGCAAAACCAAGACTGTTCAATATGTCCTTTACTGCATCGGGATGGTAATTCTTGCCACTGAGTTTTTTGATATAGTGCCATTTTACCGCCACTTCGGTTTTTGGCCTGGCATTCGGGTAATTGTCCACGATCGCTGAAGCGATCTCGCCCCCGCCAATCTCTTTGATCAGCAGGGCCGCCCTCTTCAGCACATTCACAGTGGCGGAGATATCCGTGCCTTTTTCAAAACGGGAAGCGGCATCGGTGCGAAGCCCGTGACGGAAGGATGTTTTGCGGGTAGTGACAGGATCGAAACAGGCACTTTCCAGGAAAATATTCCTGGTATTGGCCGTCACACCGCTGTGCAATCCGCCAAACACACCTGCCATGCAAATGCCTTCCTTTTCATCGCAGATCATCAGGTCCTCGGCACTGAGTTTTCGTTCCTTCTCATCCAGGGTGATGAACGTTGTCCCTTCGGGCAGGTTTTTCACCACGATCTTTTTACCGCTGATCAGATCCGCATCGAATGCATGCAGGGGCTGACCGGTCTCATGCTGGATGAAATTGGTGATATCAACGATATTGTTGATCGGGCGCAGTCCTATGGCTCTCAGTTTTTGCTGCAGCCACAGGGGAGATTCCCGGATCGTAACATTCGCAAGGCTGATCCCCGAGTAACGGGGACAGGCATTTTCATTTTCCACTTTTACGTCGATCGTCAGGGAAGTATTATCCACCTTAAAACCGTTGCTGTTGGGCAGTTTGGGTTTCAGGTCTTTTTTATCATGATGGGAAAGGTAAGCGCACACATCTCTCGCCACACCCCAATGGCTCATGGCGTCCATGCGATTGGGAGTAAGACCGATCTCGTAAATGATATCTTCGTGGGGCCTGAAATATTCGGCAGCAGGCGTTCCCACCGTGGCATCGGCCGGCAAAACCAGAATACCTGCATGTGAACTGCCAAGACCGATCTCGTCTTCGGCGCAGATCATTCCATGACTTTCCACACTCCGGATTTTCGCGATCCTCATGGTCAGCGGGTCGCCGGTGGTTGGATAAATGGTGGTGCCCGCTGTCGCTACCACCACTTTTTGCCCCGCTGCCACATTGGGCGCGCCGCAAACGATCTGCAGGGGTTCTCCGTTCCCGATATTCACTTTGGTAAGCGTGAGCTTATCGGCATTGGGATGTTTTTCCGTATGGAGTACTTCCCCGATCAGCAATCCCTTCAACCCGCCCCTTACTTCTTCATAGGGATGCATGCTTTCCACTTCCAGTCCTATGGAAGTAAGGATGCGACTCAGCCTTTCAGGTTCTACAGTTACCGGGAGATATTCACTCAGCCATTTATACGAGATCGTCATGTTCCGGACTTCAATTTTATTGCTGCGAAGATAATGGAAAGGGGGGAAGTGCTTTCCGGCCTTTATCCTGTTAATTTGTGATACAATACGCCGATGCCGAAATGGAAAACTATTATTATCCTGGGGATCATTACCCTTTCCCTGTTGCCGGTTTACCTCCTGTACAAGTACCTGCAACAGGTAATGAACCCGCGGGAGTCGCTGCGGCATTTTTTTTCCTGGATGTTTGCCGTTCTACTGCTGATCTTCCTGTACACTTTTTTATTGGTCCTGCTGATCAAATTGTTATTCCCGGGAGCCTGAGGAAAGAATGGCGGAAAAAATGAGTGTACCTGGTCACCGGGTCCTTTACCGGATTCCCGGGCGGTTTTGCCGCGATATAAACCGTAAGTTCCTATTTTTACCGCGATAAATTCAACTGATATGCCATACAACCTGTTAAAAGGAAAGAAAGGGATCATCTTTGGAGCGCTGGATGAGAGATCCATTGCCTGGAGAACCGCGCTGCGCTGCCATGAGGA
>JBGATE010000156.1:0-6862 GCA_044229375.1 Chitinophagaceae bacterium | reverse complement strand
CCATCACTTCGATCCTGAATCCTTTCCATTCCAGTTTGTCGCCGGGCTTGGGGATCCTTTCCAGTTCGTGGAGGATAAATCCGGCGAGGGTGTCAAAATCATGTTCGCCTTCGTTCATCCACTCAGTTTTTTCAAAGCGGGTGAGGAAATCATAAAAGGGGATCTGCCCGTCCACGAGATAGGTGCCGTCATCGCGTTTTCGGATCTCGTAATCATCCACATTCGGCTGTGGCATATCACCTACGATGGCTTCGAGGATATCATTGAGGGTCAATAAACCCAGGATGCTTCCGTATTCATCCACGATAAAGGCGGAGTGGATCTTTGATTCCTTGAATTTCTCCAGCACCTGGTAGGGTGAGTTGTTTTCCGGTATGAACAATGCCGGTTTCATGATATCGCGGAATTTCGTGGTGTCCGGCGCCACGTAAAGGTCTTTAATGGAAACAACCCCCCTGATATTGTCGATCGTGCTGTCGCAGATGGGGTAGGAGGAGTGCGGTTCCTGCAGGATCTTTTCCTTGATCGCATCCTCGTTGTCATCGAGACCGAACCAGATTATGTCGCTGCGGTGTGTCATCAGCGAAGTGATATTCCGGTCGCCGAGATGAAACACCCTTTCTATGATCTCCTGCTCGGCCTCATCAATGGTGCCCGCCTCGGCTCCTTCGGTGATCAGGGTCTTGATCTCCTCTTCCGTTACGGCGTCTTCTTTCATCCGGCGGATATTGAAGATCCGGAAGAAGAGATTGCTGGTTTTGTTCAGCAGCCATACGATGGGATGGAAGACCTGGGCAAAGAAACGCATTGGCCCGGCCACCGTTTTGGCGATCTTCTCTGAACGCAGGAGGCCGATCCTTTTGGGGATGAGTTCACCGAATATGATGGAGACAAAAGTGACAACGATTACGATCAGGGTGGTGGAAATGGCATTCGCATAGGGTTGAAAGAGTTCGATCCTTTCCACCACAGGTTGCAGGTCCTTGCTGAATCTTTCACCGGAATACACACCCGTAACAATGGAGATCAGCGTGATCCCGATCTGGACGGAAGAAAGGAACATTTCGGGATGGGTTGACATTTCAAGCGCCAGCCTTGCCTTTTTGTCGCCTCTTTCCGCCTGGCTCTCAAGCCTTGCCTTCCTGGCGGAAACCAGCGCTATTTCAGACATGGAAAAAAGACCGTTGAGCAGGATAAGAAAGCCCAGAATGATGATATCCATTAAAAGGGACCAGTTGGTTGTTTATCGAAGATAGCAAATCCGAAGCGCTTGTTGAAAAGCATACCGGTACTGAGGCCGAAAATCAGGCCCAGCACGGCTCCGCCGAGAACATCCGTGGGGTAATGAATCCCTACATAGACCTGCGCATATGCGATGGAGGCCGCCCAGATCAGCCCGAGCCAGGCCCATTTGCCGATGATATTCCGGAACGTGATTAAGAAGAAAACCCCCATTCCGAAATGATTGGCGGCATGGTTGGAAATGAAACTGTAACCGCCGGCACAGCCGTCCAGCACCATTCTTACGTGTTCCATGAATTCCGGATCCCGACAGGGGCGTAACCGCTCAACATTGTGTTTGAACACATAGGTGCCCGTCATATCGGTAAGCGACACGGTGACCAGGAAGAACAGGGCCCACCATAATCCTTTCACCCTGAAATTATGGAGCACCAGTACGAATAGAAAAAGATAAAGCGGGGCCCAGTTCAGGGAAATCCGGAGAAAAGGCATCACCGCATCGAACAGGGAATTGGCCCAGTCACCGTTGATCTTCTCGAAGAGGGCCCGGTCCCATTTCAGGATGGTTTGCCAGAATGATACTGCTGTCAGGTTCACCCTGCAAATGTAGTGGGTGCCGGCATGAAAAAGCAGGTGCCCTTTGGGGATAATGGTAATGGCACTAGAGGACACGGAGGATACGGATTTCCGCGGATTTATTAATAATTTTCAGGGTACAGCGGAGAATAACGAAAGCGGATCCGTACTCATCCGCCATATCCGTGTCTTCCGTGTCATCCGTGTGCCATTCATCCTGAATTCACCCGAATTGAATTATTTTGCGATATTCATCAGGTAAATGCTCGTAAAATATAATATACCGAAAACGATCCTGTGGGTTATTAACCTCCTGCTTATTTTCCTGCTGATATTTACGTTATACCGGCTGGCAACCTTTATCGCTTTCAAACCAAAAGGAGTATCCTTCGGCGATTCGATTCCTTCCTTTTTGATGGGTATCCGTTACGATCTGCGTTGGATCGCTTTTATCCTCCTGCCCATTGTGCTGATGAGCATGACCCCGCGTTTATCACCTTTTTATTCATCCCGCAGCAAGAAATGGTGGACCTGGTACCTGGCCATCGTAACTTTTATCGTGTTCTTCTTTTTTGCGGCGGGGTTTGGCAGTTTCTCCTATAACAAGACCCCGCTCGATGCCGGGGCTATGAACTTCGCGGAGGATTTCAGCATTTCCTGGAAGATGATGCGGCAGACCTATCCTTTGTTCTGGATGATCCTGGGTCTCGTGGTGGCCGTACTTTTTTTCCGCTGGATGTATCACCGGAGCCACTGGCAGGTGATCAACCGCACCGATGGGAGAGGGATCCCTTACCGCAGGAAATATTTTGTGTTCGCTGCGCTCGCCCTGTTCCTTTTTTCCTGGGGAAGTCTTTCCTGGCCACCCCTTAGCCGGAATGATTGTTTCCGGCTCGACAGCAGTTTCAAATCCTACCTCGCCATCAACCCGCTGCAGAATTTCTTTGCGACATTGAAATTGCGGAAACCGGATTACAACGAACGAAAGGCAAAAGAGGCATTCCCGGTGATGGCGGAGTGGATGCAGCTTCCGGATAAGAATAAATTCTCCTTCTACCGGCAGATCGGACCCAGGAGCAATGCCTTTGAAAGCAAACCCAATATCGTACTGGTGCAATGCGAGTCGTACAGCATGTACAAAAGCAGCATGAGCGGAAACCCGCTGGATGCCACTCCCTTCTTTGATTCGATCTCCCGGAAGGGCATCTTCTTTGAACGGTGCTTCACCCCGCATTTTTCAACAGCGAGAGCCCTTTTCGCCATTCTTTCCGGCATACCGGATGCCCAGCTGTTCAAATTCTCCAGCCGCAACCCCGAAGCGGTAAAGCAGCATACCATCATTGACAACCTGGTGGAGTATGAAAAGCATTATTTCCTGGGCGGCGACCCGGAGTTTGGCAATTTCGAGGGATTACTGAACAATATCGACGGGCTGCAGATGCATACCGGCAAAAGACCCGGTATCCCCGAAGTGAATGTGTGGGGGATCAGCGATAAGGAGCTTTTCCTGGAAGCCAATTCGGTTTTCCGGAAGACCACAAAACCTTTTTTTGCCTATATCCAGACCTCGGGAAACCACCGTCCCTTCGACAGGACCATGTCCAGTTCCGATACGGATTTCATCCGGCTGAAGGTACCGGAAGAGGAATTGAAGAAATACGGGTTTGAGTCCGTTGACGAGTTCAACAGTTTCCGTTATTTTGATTATTGTGTCCGCCGTTTTCTGCAGTCGGCACAACAGGAAAAATATTTCGACAATACCATCTTTGTTTTCGTGGGGGATCACGGCGTGGCCGGGAGTGCCGAAGCGATGTATCCTCCGGTATGGACCGAACAGCGGCTCACGGATGAACACGTTCCCCTGCTCTTCTACGCGCCGCAGCTATTATCCCCCCAGCGGCGCTCGGAAGTGGTGTCGCAGATCGATGTGCTTCCCACCATTGCGGGCATGCTCCACCAGTCCTATGTGAATACCACACTCGGCCGTGACCTGCTCGACCCGAACAAAAAGAACAATTATGCCTTTATCACCAATACGGCGGATGGGATCGGTATCGTAACCGATGATTTCTATTTTTCGAAAAATATCAATTCAAAGGAGGAACAGATCCACGCGATGCACTACCTGGCCAGGCAATATCCAAAAGAGCGTCAGGATTCGGCGCGAAAAAAACTATCCGTGTTCGCCGATGCGTTTTTTGAAACGGCCCGGTATATGCTGATGAACAACGCGAAGGATTAGTTGCTTTTACTTGCTACCAGGATAAGCCTTGGTGTTTTCCTGACATCATACTTTCCGAACTGGTAATCCCCGAATACTTCCTGTACCTGCAGTCCCTGGAAGGCCAGCATATCGGTGAAATCACCCAGGCTGAACTTGGCCACTTTTTCCGTGTATTCGAGGGGGCGTTCCAGCGCATCATCTGCCACGATGATCTTTTTATAGAAATGGGTCTCATTGTGCCAGCGGCGGATCGTATAGATTGTGTTGCCGATGCTGCGGGTCTCTTCATTCAACAGGTGCTCTTCCGCGAAATGTACATTGAGATAGTCGATCACCAGCGTACCGCCGGGTTTGAGACTTTTGGCGATGGTGCGGATGGTATCATCATGTTCCCTCCGGGTCTGGAAGTAACCAAAACTGGTAAAGAAGTTGAAAGCGTAATCATAATAATTACCCCAAAAAGGGAGCCGCATATCATGGACGTAAAAATCGAGATTATCCGTCTCATATTGTTTGGCCGCGTTAATACTGGTAAGTGAGATATCGATCCCGGTTACCTGGTAACCCAGGGAGGCAAGTATCCTGCTGTGCCGTCCTTTGCCGCAGGCCACGTCCAGCATGCGGCTGCCGGCCGGAGGTTGCAGGTGTTCGATCAGTTTGCGGATGAATGCATCGGCTTCCTTCTCATCCCTTTCAAAATAGAGCTTGTGATAAAAAGGGGAACTGAACCAGTCTTTATACCAGGAATTCGCAGGCATCCGCAAATGTAAGCAGACCGGTCTAAAGGGGTTGGGGCCGAAAGGCGTATTTTTGCCGCCTAAACGAACCAAGTGGCATTAATCAAGAGTATTTCAGGCATCAGGGGAACGATCGGCGGAAAACCCGGTGACAACCTTACACCGGTGGATGTGGTAAAATTTACGGCAGCATACGGAACAATTTTAGCGGGTAAAAAAAAGGGGGCAAGGATCGTAGTGGGCCGGGATGGCCGTATCAGCGGTGCCATGATCCAGCAACTGGTGATCCATACACTCACCGGTCTGGGTATCGATGTGGTGGACCTTGGACTTTCCACCACCCCCACCGTGGAGGTTGCAGTGAAAATGGCGGGTGCCGACGGCGGCATCATCCTTACAGCCAGTCATAACCACAAAGAATGGAATGCCCTGAAACTACTGAACAGCGAGGGCGAATTCATATCTGCCGAACAGGGCGCTGATGTGTTGATACTGGCCGGACAGGAAGATTTTTCTTTTGCATCAGTTGATCATCTCGGCATCGTTACTCCCGATCACAGTTTCCTGCAAAAACATATCGACGCTATCCTGAAATACCCGCTGGTCAATGCAAAAGCCATTGCGAAACAGGAATTCAAAGTGGTGGTGGATGTGATCAATTCAACGGGTGCGATCTATGTGCCGGCCCTGCTTAACGCACTGGGTGTAAAGGAGGTGATCGTCCTCAATGGAGTAGTGAACGGAAAATTCGCCCACAACCCCGAGCCCCTGCCGGAACACCTGCAGGAGCTTTCGGCAGAAGTGGTGAAACAAAAGGCCCATTTGGGCATTGCTGTGGACCCCGATGTGGACCGGCTCTGCTTTGTAAACGAGGATGGCAGCTTTTTTGGGGAGGAGTACACGCTGGTGGCGGTGGCGGATTATATGCTGAGTAAAAAGAAAGGGAATACCGTCAGTAATATGAGCAGTACCAAAGCGCTGAAAGAGATAACCCTGAAACATGGCGGTGAATATTTTCCCTCAGCCGTAGGGGAGGTGAACGTCGTAAATAAAATGAAGACGGTGAATGCCGTGATCGGGGGTGAAGGCAATGGCGGTATCATCGTACCCGATTTTCATTACGGCCGTGATGCATTGATCGGTATCGGCCTGTTCCTTAGCCACCTGGCGAATCATAAAAAGGGGATCAAATCGCTGCGGAACCAGTACCCGGATTATTTTATTTCCAAGAACAAGATCGAACTGAAAAACGGAACCGACCTGGCAGTCATTTTTGATAAAATAAAGGAGAAGTATAAATCAAAACCGGTCAATACAGAAGATGGCATAAAGATCGAATTCGACAAGGACTGGGTGCATTTGCGTGCCTCCAATACCGAGCCCATCATCCGCATATATGCCGAAAGCGACCTGGAAACAAGGGCGAATAATATCGCGATGCAACTGATGCGGGATATACGCGAATTCAGTTAATCCAGGAGCTTTATCATCCCATCACATCTTCCGGTTTCACCGGCAGCTTATAAATGCGCTTTCCGGTGGCATTGTAAACGGCGTTCACCAGTGCGGCCGCGAAACCCACCAGCGCGATCTCCCCAACTCCCTTTGCTCCCGTTGCATTAATGACCGGGTCGGGTTTATCGGGGAAAAAAGTATCAATATGCGGCACGTCAGTATGACGGGGTACATGGTAGCTGCCCAGGTTATCGTTGATATATTTCCCGGTGCTGTGATCCACCAGCAGTTCTTCGGTGAGCGCCATTCCAATCCCGCCCACGGCGCCTCCGATCATCTGGCTGCGCGCGGTTTTTTCATTGATGATCTTGCCCCCGTCACCGGTGGCGACAATTTGTTTAATGGTAATGGCCCCTGTCGCCGGGTCCACCTGGATTTTCACGAAATGCGCCGAGAATGAATTCATCGCGTATTTGGCGGCCTCTGCGGCGGCGCGTCCGGATTCCACGTCAGACCGGCGCGATCCATGGCGGTCGTGATCTTGAAGCCGTGCAGATTGGTCGTCTCGGGCCAGACCTCGATCTTGCGCCCAACGTACTCCCGCGCCGACATCGTAGACTTGCATGCC